>JALYSK010000120.1 GCA_030854805.1 Chloroflexota bacterium
GGTCAACATCGCAGCCCGCGTCTGCGCACTGGCTGCCCCCGGCGAGCTGCTGATCACCGAGACCGTGCGTGGCCTGGTGCGCACCTCGATGCCCCTGACCATCGAGCCGCGCGGTCGGCGTCGCCTCAAGGGCATCCGCGAGCCGATCGCCCTGTTCGCCGTGCGGCCGACCGGAGCGGCGCCTGGCCCTCGCTCCCGTCGCCTGCGGTCCTTCGCCGCCAGCCGCCTGCAGCGCCGGCCCGTGGTTGCCGCCTTTGCCGCCCTAGTGGGCGTCGCCATCGTGGCGACCGTGGTGCTGGCCATCGGCCTGCTGGCCAATGCCAACGCCGAGCCCGGCGCCGGCCGTCTCCCGGTCGCCAGCCGCTCGGGCAAGCCGACCCTCGCAGCATCAGAAGACAGCGCCTTCCCGAATGCGGCCGAGCGCGCCCTGCAGGCCCGCATCGACCCAGCCATCGCTCGGCTGTGCGACCGAGCGCCGACCAGCGATTACCCGAAAGCCGCCTTGCCCGGGGAGACGCCGATAACATTTCCGGTCCAAGCCGGATTGCGCTGCGCGCTGGGCGGTTCGCAGCCGGATGCTGTCATCCTTTTGGCAGTGCCCCCGGAATTCACCGGCGCGGTGACCAGCGAGTTCTGGTTCGGGCTGCGCGTGTCATTAGCGAAGGCGCCGGTTGGCGACTGCGCTACGGACGACAAGGCTTACCTGAAATGGTCATACGGCCTGCGCGCCGGAAAGCTACTGTGCACCGCCAGCCAGGCGAGGGCGCGGATCGACTGGATCTTCGATGGCCAGGATCTGATCGCGACCGGGGTGCGCGACGACGGCGACGGCGCGGCGCTGTATCGCTGGTGGATCGAGACCGGACGAGTGATCCTGCACTAGAGGTGCAACTTCGCAATCCTCGACCGTCCCGCGAACGCCATCAGTTGTGCGATTGCCATCATTCAGTCGGTCCGACCGGTGGGCCTCAAAGTCCGCGCAGGCATCCACGCCGGGGAGGTCGTAAGCCGGCGCTCGACCAGATTGCCGTCAGGCCTGGCAGCTGATCAGTACACGACGACACGCCGGGCGCCGTCTCCGCGACGCATGGGCTCGAGCGCGCGATTGACGTCCTCCAGGCCAATCCGCTCGGTCACCAGGAGGTCGAGCGGCAGGCGCCCATCGGCATACAGGCGCGCGATGCGCGGGAACTCGACCGCCGGCGTCGCCGAGCCGTAATTCGAGCCGCGGATCTGCTTGCCGTCCTCCACCAGCCGATACACGTCGAAGCTGGCTCGCTCCTTCTGCGGAGTCATGCCTACCAGCGTCACTGTGCCGCCGGGTCGCACCAGGCCGATCGCTTCCTCTACCGTCTGCGTCAGGCCGATGGCCTCGATCACGTGATCGGCCCCTCCATCGGTCAGGTCGCCCACCTCGTGGGCATCGGTGGTCGCATGCGTCACGCCTGCCTGTCGGGCAAGCTCGAGCTTCTGCTCATTGGTGTCGAGCCCAACGATCGTGCGCGCCCCAGCCAGGGTTGCACCCATGACCGCTGACAGCCCCACCCCTCCCAGGCCAATGACGACAACACTCTCCCCCGCCTTCACGCCCGCGGTATTGACGACGGCACCGATCCCGGTCGTCACGGCGCACCCGATGAGCGCGGCGATCTCCGGAGGCGTGGTCGGCTCGACGGGGATGGCAGCGGCCGCGGCCACGACCTGGCGCTCGCCGAACGTGCCGATCCCCGAATAGACGCCGATCGGCGTGCCGTCCGGGCGTCGCAGCCGCACGTCCTCCGCGTTGAGCCGATGGCCGTCGCCTGGCGGCTTTGTGCACAGCCACCGCTCGTTGCGCTTGCATGCGCGGCATGTCTCGCACGGTGCGGTCCAGGCGAGGACGACGAGGTCGCCCTCGCGCAAGCCCTCGACCTTCGGGCCGATTGCCTCCACAACGGCCGCTCCCTCGTGGCCGAGGACGATGCTGTGCGGCCGCTCCCACTCGCCATCGACGACGTGCAGGTCCGAATGGCAGACGCCCGATGCAACCATCCGAACGAGGCCCTCGCCCTCGCGGGGCGGATCCAGCTCAAGCTCCTCAAGCTTCAGTGGGCGCCGAGGACCCGTGAAGACGAGGCCGCGCGTCGAGGTGCTCACGCCGCCGATCCTAGCCGGATGGCGGAGGTGCGACCAGACGGCCCGCACCGCCGCATCTGAGGTGGCGGCCCCTCATTCCCCTCGGCGCGCCATTTCAGCGTATCCTTGACGCAGATCGAGGAGGTGTCCATGGTGACACCTCCTGCTGACACCCTCGCCGGTGGCGAGGGCGTGAGCCTCGATGTCGCGGAGGCGGGTCATGATTGGCATGACAAGGAAGACAGCTATTCGATGAGCCGGGGGAGCACGCGTACCAACAAGGCCGCCGCCATCGAGGTCGCGCGAGCGGCCGGTGGGCCGGGCCGCCTGGGAGACGGCGTTGGTCAAGCCGCCCCCATGACGCTCGGTCAGCGCATTGCCAACGACCTAAACGCGGCGGAGCAGTCGCTCGCCGAGGCGGAGAACCGCTACATCGGCGCGAAGCACGGCTGGGCGGAAGAGATGCGTCGCCGGGGCCACGGCGACGGCACCGAGGCCGATGTCGCGAAGGCGCAGACCGTGCTTACCGCAGCGGATGAGGCGCGTCACCAGGTGGGCGAAAGGATCGAGGAGCTTCGGCGGCGGCTGTACGACCAGCGCCGCCGCGAGATCCTGGCGGAAGCTGTCACGGGCCAGTTCGCTGCTCACGAGGAGGCACTACGCAGGCTCGCTGAGGCGGGCAAGCGCCAGTCTCTGCTGCGTCGCATCTTCCGGCGCTGACGCTCGGTAAGATTTGCGGATGCAGCCGCGCCGCGATGCGTATCTGATCCTGCAGGTCGACCCCAGCGCCCACCCTGACGTGATCCAGGCCGCCTACCGCGTCCTGGCGCGCCAGCTCCACCCGGACGGCGCTGCAGAGTCTGACGCCGTCGGGGGCGCAGGTCATCGCAAGATGTCGGACCTGAACTGGGCGTACACGGTGCTCAAGGACTCGGAACGCCGCGCCGCGTACGATCGCGAACGCCGGATTGGCGTGGTTCGGTCGCGCTCGGTCGCGTCACCCGAGCCGGGCGACACGGCTCAGTCCCCCGACGTGACTGGCGGGGTGGCCGGCGGCATGCCTGGCGGCACCCTCGACTTTGGGCGCTACTCGGGCTGGCGCTTGCGCGACGTGGCGCGGCGGGACCTCGACTACCTGCGCTGGCTGAGCCGCCACGGCTCCGGAGCGCCGCATCGCGAGGAGATTCGCCAGCTGCTGAAGGCCGCCGAAGACCGCGCCACTCATGGCCATTGAGGAGGCGCATTCCAGGGGTCCTTGGCCTCGTCCACGCAGTGCCGCGGTTCCGCATCCCGAGCACGGCGAATGCCCCGCGGTTGAGCCGGGCTAGTCCTCGGATAGTCGGCGGCGCAGCTCTTCGTTGACGAGGCGCGCATCGGCTCGCCCCTGCGTTCGCTTCATGACCTGGCCCACCAGGAAGCCGTACACCTGCTGCTTGCCGACTCGATACTCGGCGACCTGCGAGGCATGCTCTTCCAGGACCGATGCCACTGCCTCCCCAATCAGCCCCTCGTCGCTCACGGCGCCGAGCCCCTCCCGCTGGATGACCGATGCGGGCGGCTCCCCTGTCTCGAAGCTGACGGCCAGCACCGTCTTTGCGTTCGTGCCGGACACCTCGCCGCCCTCCACGGCCGCGATCAGCTGCGCCAGGCCTTCGGGGCGGAGCGCCACGGCGTCGGCACGCAGCCCCGAAGCGGCGTGCCGATTCAGGAGCCGGCTGAACTCGCCGGTGACCCAATTCGCGGCCGCCTTGGCGCTCGCGCCGGTACGCACGACCGCGTCGAAGTAGTCGGCAAGCGCCACGTCGGCGGTGAGCACCCCGGCGTCGTATTCGGAGAGGCCGAGGCTCGTCGCGTAGCGTGCGCGACGAGCGGCGGGCAGCTCGGGAAGCTGCCGGCGCAGCTCCTCGACCCACTCCGCGGAAGGGCGCAGCGGCGGCAGGTCCGGCTCTGGGAAGTATCGGTAGTCGTTCGCCTCTTCCTTGCTGCGCTGGCTGATCGTCCGGCCGCCGCTCTCGTCCCAGCCGCGCGTCTCCTGGGTGAGCCGCTCCCCCTTCTCCAGCGCCTCCGCCTGGCGCTCCACCTCGAATTCCATTGCCCGCTCCAGGGAGCGGAAGCTGTTGAGGTTCTTGACCTCGACCTTGGTGCCGAAGCGATCGGTCCCCATCGGCCTGAGACTGACATTGCCCTCGATCCGCATGGAGCCGGTCTCCATGTCCCCTTCACTGGCACCGATGTAGCGCAGCACGTCGCGCAGCGTCTCGCCGTAGGCCCGTGCCTGCGCCGGGGAGCGGATGTCCGGCTCCGTGACGATCTCCATCAGAGGCAGCCCGGCTCTGTTGAAGTCGACCGCGCTGTAGCCGCGCCCGGCGTGCTGGAGGCGTGCGGTGTCTTCCTCGAGATGGGCGCGGGTGATCCGGACAGTGATCTCCCGCCCTTCGGCAGGGACCGGCACAGCGAGGCGCCCATTCGAGCTCAGGGGCAGCGCGTACTGGCTGATCTGGTACCCCTTCGGCAGGTCGGGATAGAAGTAGTTCTTGCGCTCGAAGCGGACAGCATCGGTCTCGACGTGGCAATCCAGCGCCAGGCCGGTGAGCATGACCAGCTCCACCGCGCGCCGGTTGATGACCGGCAGCGACCCCGGAAGCGCCAGGCACACCGGGCAGACGCGGGTGTTCGGCTCGTCCGGCTCCCCGGGCAGCGCAGCGGTCGGGCAGTCACAGAACATCTTCGAGGCGGTGCGCAGCTGGGCGTGCACCTCGATTCCGATGACGGTCTCAAATTTCGTGCTCACAGCCACCGCTCCGATTGTATGCCGCCGTAGGACGCCTTCGTGCTCCGCGAGCTCACTCGCCTGCCCGGTCGGCGTTTGACGTCGAGATCGGCCGAAATACCCATGGCCCGCCCGTACCCGCGGCCGGTAGCGTGGCCATGCCAACCCTGCGCCAAATCTCTCCTGAAGGTATGCCCATGGCGAGTCGGAACCCTCGGTTCACGACACGATTGATCACCAGCCTGCCGCCGCCAGTACGCGGGCTCGTTCCGGCGGGCGTGGTGGTGCTGGGCATCCTCATCTTCGCGACGGCCGCCGACCTGGGGGGGATGCAGGTTGGCTGGACGCGCGCGCACCTCACCTTCTCTGCTCTCTTCAGCGCGCTGGGGTGCTTCCTGGTCGCTCGTTCCGCTGTCGGTCGCGCGCGCGAGGTGATGGGCTGGATCACAGCCGCTGTGGTGTTGTGGGCCCTGGCAGAGCTGATCCGAGATCTCCAGCTCATCCAGGGCGCCCAGGGTGTTCCCAGCCTGGCTGACGTCGCGTTCCTGGCCGTTTTGCCGTTGACCGCGATGGCCTACCGAGCGGCACTCCGCGGCCGCCTGCCTTTCAGCGACGAGACGGCGGTCTATCTCGATGCGGCGATTGTTTTCCTCGGATGCGCGGCCGCCTTGACCATCGCCTTCGGTGCCGCGGCCGAGCAACGCGTGGCCGGTTTCGTCGATCTCGCCTACGGAATCTTCTTCCTCGCTACAGCATTGGCCACGCTCCTTCTGGACGTCGCTCTCCTCGCCGAGCGGCGGCTACGGGGCGCGTACCTGATTCTGCTGGGGCTCATCCTGCTGGGCGCCGGATTCCTCTGGCGGCTCGCGGCTCCGCCGACCGGCGGCCTGCACGAAGGTGGCGTCCCGCAGTATTTCCTTTCGATCGGGGTCGTGGTGGCGATGCTCGGCACGGTGACGTGGAACGACCTGGTCGACGAGCACCCAGCGTACGCGCGCGTCGCGGCCCGAATTCGAGCGGGTCTGCCCATCGGCGCCGTGGCAATCGCACCCGTCCTGCTGGTCCTGATGCTCGTACAGGCTCAGGAGGGACTCATCGCGGACGTGGTCGGCGGCGGCGCACTGGGGCTTCTCCTCATCACCGTGGCGATACGCCAGACCAGCCTCCTCCGAGGCCGCGAATCGGCCGTCGGGCGCGAGCGAGAGCTGCACCGGGAGGTGACGCAGGCGGAGGCCAAGTACCGGACGCTGGTCGAACAGCAGCCCGGCGTGGTCTATCTGGCAGAACCCGGCGCACGCGGTCGCTGGCATTACGTCAGCCCCCAGATCGAGGCGATGTTGGGCTTCACCTCCGAGGAGTGGACCAGCGACGCGTCGCTCTGGGCTCGTCAGGTCCACCCCGACGATCACGATCGCGTGATGCTGGCCGATGCCGCGGCAGGTGTATCCGGCCGGCCGCAGCGCTTCGAATACCGAATGCTCAGCCGCGACGGCCGCGAGGTCTGGGTGCTGGATGACCTCAACCCCTTGCAGCCTGGTCCGGACCAGCCGGCGCTCTTGCAGGGAATTCTCCTGGACATCACCGAGCAGAAGCGGGCCGAGGCAGCTCTGCGGGCCAACGAGGAGCAGCTGCGGGTCATTGTCGAGACCGCCAGCTATGCATTCGTCGGTATGGACGTCGCCGGCCGCATCGTCGAATGGAACCAGCAGGCGGAGCGAATCTTCGGCTGGACGCGTGAGGAGGCTTACAACCGCCCGCTGCACGAGCTGATCATCCCGCCGGCCCAACGGGAGGCACACCGCAGGGGTATGGAGCACTACCTGGCTACAGGCGAAGGGCCGATCCTCTCCAGGCGTATCGAGGTGTCGGCACTGAACCGCGACGGCCGAGAGTTCCCCGTGGATCTCACGATCTGGCCGGTTCGCACGGGCGGCGAGGTCCGCTTCAGCGCCCTGGTGGACGACATCACCGTTCGCAAGCAGCTCGAGGAGCAGCTTCGCGAGCAGGCTCTGCACGACCCGCTCACCGGCCTCGCCAACCGGGTGCTCTTCGCAGATCGCGTGCAGCGCGCGCTGCAGGTCGCGCCGTCCGCGGATCGCGGGTCGGTGGCGATCCTCTTCGTCGGACTCGACGATTTCAAGTCGATCAACGACGGCCTTGGCCACCACGCCGGCGACGAGCTCCTGGTGGCTGTCGCGAACCGCGTCAGTACGGGTCTTGGTCCGGCAGACACCGCGGCGCGTTTTGGTGGGGACGAGTTCGCCGTGCTGGTCGAGGGCTCAGACCACGCCCGGCCCGCGAGGCTGGCCGCCAGCGTGCTCAGGCTCATCGCCGAGCCCTTCGAGATCCGCGGCAAGCAGGTCCAGATCACCGGGAGCATCGGTATCGCGATGAACGGCCCCGGAGGGGCAAGCGCCGAGGAGCTGATGCGCAATGCCGACCTGGCGATGTCTGCGGCCAAGAGCCACGGTAAAGGTCACTCGGAGCTGTACCAGGGCCGCATGCATCGCGAGGCCCTCCGCCGTCTGGACCTCAAGGCAGCACTCGAATCGGCCATCGCCGAGGAGCGGCTCGAGGTGCACTACCAGCCGATCGTGCGGCTGGCGGACGGGCTGATCACAGGCTTCGAGGCGCTCCTTCGCTGGTTCGGCGACGACGACGAGCCGATACCGCTCGAAGAGGTGATCCCGATCGCGGAGGAGAGCGGGTTGATCGTGCCAATCGGCCGCATGGTCCTGCAGCGCGCCTGCGCGGAGGCGCGCGAGTGGCAGAGGGATCCGTTGACCGCGGGTATTGACATTGCGGTGAATGTCTCCGCCGGTCAGCTCGAGAGCGGTTCACTGGTCGCCGACGTCCGGGCCGCGCTCGAGGAGAGCGGGCTCCTGCCCTCATCGCTCATTGTCGAGATGACGGAGAGCGCCTTGATCAAGGAGAACCTCCCCACGATTCGCGCCCTCCGCGAGCTTCGTGCACTCGGTGTGCGGCTGGCGCTCGACGACTTCGGCACTGGCTACTCGTCGCTGAGCCATCTGCGGCAGTTCCCGATCGACATCGTGAAGATCGACCGCACCTTTGTCGGATCGGTCGCTCGGCGCCGCGAGGGAGCGCTGGTGCGGTCGATCATCGACCTCGGCCGGACGATGAACGTGGCAGTCATCGCCGAGGGGATCGAGACGGCGGCTCAAGCCGACGAGCTGGAGGCCATGGAATGCACGCTCGGACAGGGCTTCTACTTCGGCCGGGCCGTCCCTGCCCAGGCGGCCCGCGAGCTGCTCGCGGTCGGACGGCTGCCGGCTCGCTCGGCGCGACGCCAACGAGCCCAGAGCGCCTGACCGCGGATCTCGCGATATCCTGCGCGTATGAAGATCGGCGAGTGGGACTCACTGGGCCGCGCGCGCGGACTCCTGCAGCGACAGCTGGGTGAGCTCGGCGCGGTCGAATATGCCGCGCACGTTACCGCCGGCGAGAACGGCAGGCTGCGCATCCTGGTGGCGACCGACGTGGGCCTGCTCGACTACAGCTGGTCATCCGCCGGGGCCGAGCCTTGGCTCCTACGCGGACAGGTCCTCCGCTGGCGCAACGTTCACGCCCTGCGCCTGCAGACCGATGCCCAATGGGACGAGGATCAGAAAGAGGCGCGGTCGCTCTGGCGCCTGGTCGCCGACGATCCGAAGATCGAGATTGTCGCCGACTCTGTCACCGGCAGCAGTAACGCTGTCGCTGCCTTACTCGCCTTCGCCCGCGCCTGCCTCCAGAACGCCGAGTAGCGGCCTGGCCTCTCCGACAGGCGGGTCGGACTTTAGTAGCCCATCCCCCCGCCGTCGGCGGGTGTTGAAGTCGGGGTTGGCGCGGCGGTTCCTTGACCACCGCTGCCGGGCTTAGGCGCGCACGCGGCCAGCGCCAACCCGATCGCGAGTAGCAGCGCGATGATGCGAGGCTTCATGAGGTTCTGATACGACTTCGGATACGCGCCGCTCAGCGGTCTACAGGATGTTGGGTCTCCATGGCACCCTCGAGGTTCTCGGTGGCTCTCACCTCGGCCTCCATCGACCTCTGAACGGCGCCCCCGAGAAGCAGCTTCTTGATCCCCGTCAGGTTGGCCTCGAGCGTGAGGGAGACCTTCGTGCCATCGCTCGTCTCCTCGAAACGAAACTCGCCGTTCGGCCGCACCGGCCCCGCGATGGTTTTGAACGCCAGGCGTCGATTCGGCTCGTAGGCGGTCACCTCGTAATCCGCTCCGATCCGACGTCCGCCGGGCCCCTTGACACCCTGCCTGTAGACGGTCCCCACTCCGCTTCCCGAAACGCGCTCGATATCCAAGAGGTGCTCCGAGCGCCATTTGGCCGCGTTCTCTCCATCAGCCACGAACGCGAAGACGTCGCCGACCGGACGCCGGATGGTGACGGAGTGCTGTGCGGAGGGCAGCCTTAGCCTCGCTTTCGGTGGACGAAGCGCTCGATCGCGTCCATCGCTTCGACGATCTGCTCGTAGGCAGTTGCGTAGCAGGCGCGCACGTGGCCGGCGCCCGAGGGCCCAAAGGCGGAACCCGGAACCACCGCGACGTGCTCCTCGAGCAGGAGCTCACGGGCGAACGCCTCGTCGTCGAGCCCGGTCGAGGTGATGTTCGGGAAGCAGTAGAACGCGCCATGCGGCTCGAAGCAGACAAGCCCGATCTCGTTCAGGCGCCGGGTCATCAACTGTCGGCGGCGGTCGTACTCGGCCAGCATCTCGAGCACGAATGGCTCGCCGATGCGCAGCGCCTCGATGGCCGCAAACTGGGCGGGGGTGGGCGCACACATGATTCCGTACTGGTGCACCTTGGCAATCCCGGTCATCAGGGCCTCCGGCGCCGCGACATAGCCGATCCGCCAGCCGGTCATTGCGTAGCTCTTCGAGAAGCCTCCGATCAGCACCGTGCGATCTCGCATCCCCGGCAGCGAGCTGAAAGCCGTGTGCTGATGGCCGCCGTAGACCAGCCGGTCGTAGATCTCATCGGTCACCACCACGAGATCGTGGGCCTCGACCACCTCGGCGATGGCGGCCAGCTCGTCGTGCGACAGGACGGCGCCGGTTGGATTGTTCGGGTAGCCCAGGAAGAGCGCCTTGCTGCGCGGGGTGATGGCGGCGGCGATCTGCACGGCCGTGACGCGAAAGTCGGTGCCATCGGTCGTGGAGAGCGGGACGGGCGTGCCGCCAGCGAGCGTGATGCAGGGCGCGTAGCTGACGAAGCAGGGTTCGTGGTAGATCACCTCGTCCCCGGGGTTCAGCAGGGCGCGGAGGCTGGCGTCGACCGCCTCCGACGCGCCCACCGTGATGATCGTCTCCGAGCGCGGGTCGTAGTCGACCCCGTAGCGCTGTCGCAGATTGGCGGCGATCAGCTCCCGCAGCTCGAGCATCCCGCCGTTGGCGGTGTAGTGGGTCTCTCCCGCCTCGAGGCTCGCGATGGCAGCGCGAGTGATGGGCTCTGGCGTGTTGAAGTCCGGCTCGCCAATGGTCAGGCTGATCACGTCGGTCATCTCGGCGAGCATGTCGAAGAAGCGGCGGATCCCGGAGGGAGCCATGCCGCGGACGTGATCGGCCAGGAAGTCGGCAGTGGGCCGGGCCGTACCGGTGGTCATCGGCCCAAGTGTACCGTCAGCCTTTCAGGAGTACGGCTCGCTTCTCCTGGAACTCGACGAGGCCAATGACACCGGCCTCGAGGAGGAGCTCGAGGGCCGTCACGAGGATCGCATTCCGCGACACGGGCATTTCATCCGTGACCTCGGTGTCCGCGAGCTCTTCGTCGACGAGCTCGGCCGCGCTCTCCTCGATCGGCTGCGCCATGGTCACGCCGCGAATCTCCTGGACGTGGCCCGAGTTGATGATCACCACCGGCAGGCTCCAGCTGAAGGTGGGCTCCCCGGTCGAGACCAGCTCGACGTCGGTGAGGGGCACGAAGCGGCGCCCTGACTGGAAGATATGGCGGCCGACCTCCGCGCCGGGGCGCACGTGAGCCTGGCCGCTGATCACGAATCCGTTCAGCTGCAGCTCCACGTGAACTCGGCGACGGTGGAGGCGCAGGTGACGGTTGGCGGGCAGGGGCGGCGGGATGACAAACAGCACGTCGGCCGCCTCGATCTGCTGCTCCTCCGAACCGGTGGGGGTCGGAGGAGGGACCGCCTGCGTGTCGTCCATCTCGATCCGTTGCGATCCCCGTACCCGGAGCGTGTGACCCTCATTCAGCCAGTCACTGGTACGACGACCGTTGCTGACGATCCACGCCATAAGGCGGCCGCTGCTGGTGACGAGGTCGATCACCGAGAGCTCGAACGGATTCGGGCTTCCGGTGCCGTCGACGCTGCTCAGCGAGGTGCGTGGATTGGAGAGCCAACCGAGGTGCATAGCTCCGAGAGTGTCGCCTCCGCCGTCTAGTCCTGAAACAGTACGAACGGGTCAACGAGGGGGTCGGGCGTTAGTCTTGCCGCGTGACGACCATCGCGCTCGTGCTGGCACTCCTCTTCGTCGTCGCGCTGCTGGCTGTCGCCTCGCGGCGCATCGGGATCCCCTACCCCATCCTGATGGTGGTCGCCGGGCTGGGACTGGGCCTGGTGCCCGGGCTGCCGCGGGTGGAGCTGGATCCGGACCTGGTCTTCCTCTTGTTCCTGCCCCCGATCCTCTTCTCGGCGGCCTTCTTCACATCAATCCGCGAGTTTCGCGCGAACGTCAGACCCATCGGCCTGCTGGCCATCGGCTTGGTGCTGGCCACCACCGGTGTGGTCGCGCTGGTGGTGCACAGCGTCGAGCCGCAGATCGGCTGGGCGGCGGCCTTCACCCTGGGCGCGATCGTGTCGCCGCCAGACGCCATCGCAGCGACGGCGATCGCTCAGCGTCTTGGCCTGCCACGGCGCCTGGTGACGATCATCGAGGGCGAGAGCCTGGTCAACGACGCCACCGCGCTGGTCGCCTATCGGCTGGCAGTGGTCGCTGTGGTGACCGGCGCATTTTCAGTGGACGCCGCGATCCTGAGCTTCTTGTACGTGGCGGTGGCGGGGATCGCCGTGGGCGTCGCGGTGGGGGTCGCTGTCGCATTCGTGATCGGTCGGCTGCACGACCCCCCGGTCGAGGTCACTATCTCACTGCTCGCCCCATTCGCGGCCTACCTGCCGGCCGAGCTGATCGGTGCGTCCGGGGTGCTTGCCACGGTGACTGCCGGCTTCATCCTCGGCTGGCAGGCCCCACGCATCCTCACCTCGGACAGCCGAGTCCTCGGCTCGGGCGTGTGGCAGATGGTGATCTTCCTGCTC
>JALYSK010000128.1 GCA_030854805.1 Chloroflexota bacterium
TCCCAATGCCTGCGATATTGACCGACCCAGTCCGCAACGGTGCGCAGCGGCGCCGGCTGAAGCCGGCAGGGCCGCCACTGCGCCTGGCGACCCTGCTCGATCAGCCCCGCGCGCTGGAGCACCTTGAGATGCTTCGAGATTCCGGGCAGGCTCATGTCGAAGGGCGCAGCCAGCTCTGTGACCGTCGCATCACCGAGGGCGAGGCGGGCGAGGATCGCCCGCCGTGTGGGATCGGAGAGGGCGGCGAACGTCACGCTCAGGGGATCGGGTGGCATAGCATCATTTCGCTTCACGGTTAATTAGCCTATGGGCATAATACACGCCGTCAGCGAGTCGTCAAGACGTTTCGGGGAGGAGGCGAGGCCTATTCGCACCAGGGTAGTGACCACGGCTCTGCCTGTCGGCGAACCGTGAATGTGCCGCTAAGCGGACTGGATGAGGCGGATGTCGTTGCCGTCTGCGTCCTTCACGGAAGCGATCAGCTTGCCACCGCCGACGTCCTTGACCTTTTGCAGCACCTCCGCGCCAGCGTTGAGGAGCGCCTCCAGGCTCTTCTTGACGTCGTCGACTTGCCAGTAGCCGACAGGCCCCGTCATCCCCTGGCTGTGGCCACTCGGATCCAGACCGATGTCCTGGCCCTCGACGTTGAAGCCGACGTAGTACGGCTTGTCCATGATCGGCTTCACGCCCAGAAGCGTGCCGTACAGGGTCTTAGCCTTGGCGAGGTCCTTCACGGGGTAGATGATTGTCTTCAGGCTTTCAGTCACTGAGAGCTCCTTGCACTCGTTGTGCTCCTTCCCTCGAAGCGCTCGACCGTGTGCCGGACCAGTGATCGGAAGGCATCCAGAAGGTCGGCGGCCGCCCTATCCCCCTGCCGTTCGAGAAACCGCATTCCGTCCCTCAGGTTCAGGCGCGGCCTGTGGCGACTCCACCCCCAGCATTTCTGCGCTGCCACCAGCGACGCAGGGCTACGCCCGACCAAATCACTTCGACCGCGCCGAACGGCCACGCTCCCTGGAGAAAGCCGTAAGCCGAGGCGGCGAGGGACGCCACGGCGAAGGCAAGGACGAAGTGCGGGGAGCGTGACTCAAGCGCATAGAACAGCATCATTGAGCCGACTGCGATGACCCCGAACGTGGAGAGTGGATCCACGGTTCGTTTAGTGGTCGAGACGCAGCAAGCCGCGGACCGCCGCCTCACCGCCGGGCCCAGCGCTGATCTCAAGCTGTCGGGTCGGTCCGTCGATCCGTAGGGTGAAGGTGTAGAAGGAGCAGCATTCCGACTCGCGCGCGACGAGGTCGGCCACGGCGCCCATCGGCTCATCGGCGCTGAGTACGAGCCGCGCTCCACCCACGATCGGCTCAATGGCACCCGCTGCATCGCGCAATGCGCGCCACTCGCGCAACCGTTCGCGAAGCTGCGGAGCGTCAAGAGTGCAGGCGGCACCGATGAGGCGTCCTGGGACAGTCGGTAGTTCGTCAGACAGGATGCTCACACGGCCAACGATAACGCCTCGGCGCGGAGCTAGCGCAGGACCGTCGGCTTGGGGGCGGGGAGGTCGGTGCGCCCGCCAGCCAGGATGAACAGGCCAACGCCTGATGAAAAGCGGTCCGCTCCGGGGGGAATGGAGCGGGCCGCGTGTCCTCATCCTACCCGGCGAGGCAGGGGGGCCGGGATCGTCCGGAAGGTCCGCATCGTCGCCGATGCCATCCGCCGTCAACGTCGCCCCGGCCCCGTACTTAAGGCGCGCCAGCGGGACCACTTTGCCCCGCATCCGCTTCCATTCGGTGCGTCATACGGCGGCGTCGCTACTACTTGGTCAGGGCACCCATCCACGGGTCGTAATGGAGATGCTCGGCCACTACACCATCGCTCTGACCATGAACACCTGCAGCCACGTCATCCCCGCCCTGGAGAGGGACGCGGCGGACCGCATGAATGCGATCCTCAGCGGTTGACCGGCCGAGGTACTCGCGTAGCGACTCGAGGAGCCTCTTGAGTCGAGGAATCGTCGACAGGTTTCGATACTGACAGTTTTTGGCGGTTCAAGACGGTGGTTGCATCTCGCCTTCTCGGAGCTCCCAGAGCACGTTCACGATCAGCCATCGGTCGCCGATCTTGGCGACATGGAGGTAATCCATGTAGGGATGCGACAGGACCTTCACCGAGGCGATGTGGCGGAACACGTCCTGGACCGTGATCTCGAACGCTCGCTCGCGGGCGACAGCCGTCTGCCCCTCTCCATCGCGGGTCCACCCGACCATCATCTCCGCATTGGCCGGACGACCCAGCTCCCAGTCGCCGCGCTCGGGGCCGTGGTAGATCGTCCTCTTCACCAGGTCCGGGTGGAGGCAGCGGCGCATGCGTTCTTCGTTGCCATCGAGCCAGCCCTCGATGTAATCGCGGGCGACATCCGTAATCGCCTCTGTGTCGCCCGGTTCGGGCGGTGCCACCGATAGCCCGACATCGTTGTCCTGCATCTGGTTCACTCCCGTTCCCATTCCGATCCTCTCGTGCGTGTTCGTCGAGAGATCGTAGTCCTCACGCTCACCCGTACTCCATGGCACGACGCGATTGGAGCCTCACCGAAATCGTGGATTACCTCAGGAGTTAGGCACCCGCTGGGCACAATCGCGCCAAGAGGCACGGTCCGGTGGAGACGCCCTCGGGCCATTTCGTGCTCAGAATGTTGGCGGAGGGGGTGGGATTCGAACCCACGGTGGGTTGCCCCACGGCGGTTTTCAAGACCGCTGCATTCGTCCACTCTGCCACCCCTCCGCGGCGCGCAGAATATCAGTCAAGAGCTCGAGACAGCATCGGTTAGGTAATGATGGCGCGACCGAGATATGACTGGATGGGCTCGGGCACCGCGATCGACCCGTCCGGGCGCTGGTGCGTCTCGAGCAGGGCCGCCACAGTCCGGGGGAGTGCGAGCCCCGAGCCGTTGAGGGTATGGACCAGCTCTGGGCGGGCGCCTGCACCGGGCCGGTAGCGGATCGCCATGCGCCGCGCCTGGTAGTCACGGAAGTTGCTCACCGAGCTCACCTCGAGCCATCGCTCGACGCCGGGGGCCCAGACTTCCAGGTCGTGCGTCCTGGCCTGGACGAAGCCCATGTCGCCGGTCGAGAGGAGCACGACCCGATAGGCGAGACCCAGCCGCTGAAGGAGAACCTCCGCACGCCGGGTCAGCCAATCGAGGGCTGCGTCCGAGTCCTCCGGGCGCTCGAAGGAGACCATCTCGACCTTGTCGAACTGGTGGACGCGCAGGATCCCGCGGGTCTCCTTGCCGGCGGCGCCCGCCTCGCGCCGAAAGCAGGGCGTGTAGGCGGCGTAGCGGACCGGCAGCCTCCCCGCCTCGAAGATCTCGTCGCGATGAAGGTTGGTGACCGGCACCTCGGCGGTGGGCACCAGGTACAGGTCGTCGCGCGTGGCGACGTACATCTGCTCTTCCTTGTCCGGGATCTGGCCGGTGCCACGCGCCGATGCCGCATTGACAAGCGCTGGCGGCCAGACCTCGGTCATGCCGTTCTCACGGGTGTGCACGTCCAGGAACCAGCTGATGAGTGACCGCTGCAGGGCCGATCCGGCGCCGACGTAGACCGGCCACCCGGATCCGGTGATCTTCGCGCCACGCGCGTTGTCGATGATGCCCAGCCGCTCGCCGAGCTCCCAGTGCGGACGTCGGTCCTCGCGCGGCAGCTGGTCCCCCCAGCTGCGGAGGATGACTCTCGCCGCCTCGCCCCCCACCGGGACATCGGCGTCGGCGGGGTTCGGGATGCGCAGCATCGCCTCCTCGAGCTGCGACTCGACCGCCGCGAGCTCCGCGTCGAGCGTCGCGATTCGGTCCGCCACGTCCGTCGAGGCGCGCTTCAGATCGGTCACTGGAGCACCGGCCGGGTCCGCGCCCTGACGGATCGCCTCCCCGACGGCCTTCGAGGCCGCGTTGCGTTCCGCCTTGAGGGCATCGTTGGCCGCGAGCACGGCTCGGCGGCGCTCATCCAGCGCGATTGCCAGGTCCACCAGCGCTGGATCCTCTCCCTTGGCGATCGCGCCGCTTCGGATCAGGTCCGATTCGTCGCGCAGCCGCTGCACTCCGACGCTCATGCGCGCACCTGCTCCCCTGCCGCCTCGGCAAGGCGCCCGATCGCAAACGACCGATCCAGGGATGCGAGGAGCCAGCCGGCGCGCGGCCCGTGGGGCCGACCAAGGAATGCCAGGTAGAGCGCGGTGAAGGCGCGGCCGGCGGGAAGGTCCAGCGCGCGGGCCACTTCGAAGATGGCGGCCTGCAGCGTCTCGCCATCCCATCCGGCATCGGTCAGGCGTTCGCGCAGGGCGGCCAGGTAGGCGCGCTGAGCGTCGTCCAGCGACGAAGCGGTTTCGGGCAGGGTGTCGCGGACCGCAATTCTCGCGCGCTCCGGCGCGTATGCCGCCAACCAGGCGCGCGCGGCACTGGTTCGCTCCGCGAGGATCTCGAGTTCGCGCGGCGTCAGGGGCGAGCCCTTCTCGGCGGCAACGCGCTCGGCCACGTCCACCCCCGGCACCTGGGTCAGCAGGGCGACGTGCGCGAACGGCGCCCGATAGGCCGCGGCCTCCGAGGCGACATCGGCCGACGGGTCGACCAGGGTGAGCTGGAAGAGCCGCTCTGGATTCGCCGGCAGCTCGCCCTTCACCTCCCGCCCGCCCGCAGCGCCGGCGACCCGGTCGAACTCGTCGAAGAGGCGCGGGATGGCATCGGTCCCGTCGGGGTCGAAGTCGATCGCATGGTTCGGGCGGGGGCGAAGGAAGAGGAAGCGCAGCTGCTCGGGCGGAATCACCTCCGCGATCCTATGGGCGGCGGCACCGCGCCCGCCCGAGGTCGACATGCGACGCCCACCGATATTGAGGAATTCGTAGGTGACGCGCAGCGGCGGCTCACGCTCGAAGACCTCGCGCGCGATCGCGTCCGACCGGTCACGCGAGCCACCGGCGGTGGCGAGGTCCTTGCCGCAGGGCTCGATGGTGACGCCGAACAGGCTCCACTTCGCCGCCCAATCGACGTTGAACGGCAGCTTCGCCCGCCCGCCGAGTGGCGAGACCCGGCCCGAGTTGCCGCAGCCGGTCGCCCAGCGGACGAGATCGGCGCGGCACTCGTAGCGCACCCGTTCGCCATCCCATTCGGTGGCGATGGTCGTGCCCACCCGCCCGCAACGCTCGCAGATGACGTGAACCGGATGCCATTCTTCGGGGTGCCGCACATTTGCCACCCGCACGTAGATCTCTCGGATCGCCGGTGCCCGGTCGAGGGCGGTGCGAATGTATCGGTCGAGATCGCCGGAAGCGTAGAGCTCGCTCATCCAGTAGTAGCGGTCAGGATGGATCCCGAGCCTGGCGAAGATGTCGATGAAGAGCCCGGCAAAGTGGCGCGCGTACGACGCGTGACAGTCACCGGCGGGATCCGGGACGTGGGCCAACGGCACGCCCATGGAGCGTTCGATGGCGTCGGGGGTGAGGAGCGCCTGCGCGTCCATCGGGTCGAGGTCATCGACGCCATAGAGCATGGTCGTCTCGATCGAGGCGTCGCGCAGCGCGCGGGCGAGGCTATCGAGGATCACCGGTCCGCGCAGGCTGCCGACGTGAACCGTGCCCGACGGGGTCTTGCTGTCGTTGAGGATCTGCGGACCGGCAACCGAGGCCGCGATCTCGTCGGCCCAGAACACGGGCGACCTCTCAGTCGATCGAGACGAGCGTGTAGCTGGCCGGGCCGGCTGGCGTCGTGACGGCGATCTGCTCGCCCTTCCGGCGGCCCATCAGCGCGGCGCCGACCGGCGACTCGTTGCTGATGCGCCCGTCGCGCGGCGCAGCCTCAGCGGACCCGACGATGGTGAAGGTCTGCTGGCCGTCGTCGCCCTTCAAAGTCACCTTCGAGCCGATCCCGACGCGGTCGCCATTGACGTGCTCGATCACTTCGGCGTTCTTGATCTGCGCCTCGAGGGTTGCGATGCGGCCCTCCAGGAACGACTGCTCCTGCTTGGCATCTTCGTACTCGGCGTTCTCGGAGAGGTCGCCGTCGAGCTTGGCGTCGTGAATGCGCTGCGCCACGCGTGGCCGCTCGGAGCTGACCAGGTGGTTGAGCTCCGCCTTGAGCTTTTCCAGCCCTTCGGCCGTGAGGTACACGGGCTTGGTATTCATGCTCACTCCCCTCCTCGCTGTCAGGTCATCCCCTCGGAGCGGCACCGTCGCGCGGGGTGTCGCGGCGCTGCACTCGACCTGCGAACCGATTACAAAAAACGCTCCAGGGCTTCGCCACGTGCGTGGTGGCTCCCCTGAAGCTGGCGCTGAGCGGCGCCGAGGTCGCGCGATTGTAGGCTCGCGCGGACGGGAAGTCAAAGCCAGATCGGCCCCTATCGGCCGCCGATGACGAGCCCCACCACGACCGCCGCAAACACGATCCGATAGATGCTGAAGATCGTCACCGAGCGGCGGCGCAGCCAGGAGAGGAGGAAGCCGATCGCGATCGTGCCGGAGAGCGCCGCGACGGCGAAGCCCACCACGATGGCGAGCCACTCGTTCCCCGGATGCGGCTCGGTCAGCAGCTTGCGGGAGCCGTACAGGCCAGCGCCCAGGGTGATCGGCGTGGCCAGCAGGAAGCTGAATCGCGCGGCCGCCTCGCGCGTCATACCCAGGCCCAACCCGGCCGTGATCGTCGCTCCGGAGCGGCTGATGCCGGGGAGCAGCGCCAGGGCCTGGGAGAGCCCGATAGCCAGTGCGCTCGGCGTGGTCAGCTGCTCCATCTCGCGGGTATGGCTTCCCAGCCGGTCGGCGATCAGGAGTGCGATCGCCCCCAGCACCATGAAGCCCGCGATCGCGAGCCGCGCCGGGTCGCTGTCGCCATGGAAAGTCTCCGTGATGACGCCCTCGAAAGCGAAGCCGATCAGGGCCCCGGGAACGGTGGCGGCGACCAGCAGCCAGGCCATCCGGCGCTCGGGGTCGCGTCCGATCCGGCGCTCACGCACGCTGGCGACGATCGCGCCGAGATAGCGAACCCAGTCGCGCGCGAAGTAGGCGAGCAGCGCCACCAGCGTTCCGAGGTGGAGGAAGACATCGAAGGCGAGGCTCCCGATCAGCCCGCGGCTGCCCCACCCGGCGATCCACGGTGCGAGTGCCAGATGGGCGCTGGAGCTGACCGGGATGAACTCGGTCAACCCCTGCAGGAGCCCGATCAGGGCAGCCTGGATGACCAGGTCCATCTAGCGGATGAAGAGCGGGGCGAGGACCAGGGTGATTGTGGCCAGCAGCTTGACGAGGACGTGGAGCGACGGGCCGGCAGTGTCCTTGAATGGATCGCCCACGGTGTCGCCCACCACGGCGGCCGCGTGCGCCTCCGTCTTCTTGCCGAGCACGTTGCCGGCCTCGTCGAGCAGGTGGCCCGACTCGATGTACTTCTTGGCGTTATCCCACGCGCCGCCACCGTTGTTCAGCACGGTGGCCAGCATCACTCCCGAGATGGTGCCCACCATGAGGAGGCCCGCGACCGCCTCATGGCCAAGGAGTAGGCCGACGATGATCGGAGTGGCCACCGCGACCGCGCCCGGCAGGATCATCTGGCGCAGGGCGGCGCGGGTCGTGATGTCGACCACCCGTGCGTAGTCCGGTCGCTGGGTGTAGTCCATGATGCCGGGCATCTCCCGGAACTGGCGACGGACCTCGACGATGATCGCCTGCGCGGCGGTTCCCACCGCCCGAATCGCCAGGCTCGAGAAGAAGTAGACCAGCATGGCCCCGATCAGGGCGGCGATGAAGACGCTCACGTTAGACAGGTCGACCGAGGTGAGCAGCGTCCCAGCCGGGCGGGTGCCGGCAGCGATCTGGCGGGTGAGGATCAGGTTCACCTTGTCGATGTAGGCGCTGAAGAGCAGGAAAGCGGCAAGGCTGGCCGATGCAATCGCGTAGCCCTTGGTGAGCGCTTTTGTCGTGTTGCCGACCGCGTCCAGGCGGTCGGTGATCTCGCGTGCGCTCGCCTCGGCCTTGCTGAACTCGGCAATGCCACCCGCGTTGTCGGTGATCGGCCCGAACGTGTCCATGGCCAGGATGAAGGCCGTGGTCATCAGCATCCCCATCGTCGCCACCGCCGTGCCGAAGATGCCGCCGACGTTGTCACCGTTGGCGTTGACGAGTCCCGCCTGCTCCCCCAGCCAGTGGCTGGCGAAGAGCGCGATGGCGATCGAGATGGCGGTCAAGAAGGTGGTCTCGAACCCGACCGCGGTGCCGCTGATGATGTTCGTGGCCGGGCCGGTGCGTGACGCCTCCGCGATCTCCCGCACCGGGCGGAAGCTGCCCGCGGTGTAGTACTGCGTGATGTAGACGAACGCGATGCTGGTCAGGAGCCCGACAACCCCCGCGCCGAAGTACCAGATCCAGGCGGGAATCCCGTTTGCCGGGAGGTCGGCGCCGGTGTTCATCATCACGTAGGTGGTGAAGGCGAGGCCGACAACCGACCCGGCGGTGGTCACCCAGTAGCCGCGGTTCAGGATGTTCATCGGGTTCTCATCCTCGCGACCGCGGATGAAGAACATCGCCACGATGGTGGCCAGCAGGCCGAATCCGCGCACCACCAGCGGGAAGAAGATCCAGGCCTCGGGGTGTGGCCAGCCCGAGTTGAGAGCGATGGTGTAGACCGCCACGCCAAGGATCATGGCGCCGATATTCTCGGCGGCGGTCGACTCGAAGAGGTCGGCGCCACGACCGGCGCAGTCGCCCACGTTATCGCCAACCAGGTCCGCGACCACCGCCGCGTTCCGCGGGTCATCCTCCGGGATGCCGGCCTCCACCTTGCCAACCAGATCGGCGCCGACGTCGGCCGCCTTGGTGTAGATCCCGCCCCCGAGCTGCGCAAAGAGGGCAACGAAGCTCGCTCCGAAGCCGAAGCCGACGATCAGGAACGGCGCCTGATTCGGAACCGTGAAGCCGCCATACGCAGCGAAGATGCCATAGACGCCCAGCAGCGAGAGGGCGACCACCAGGAAGCCGGACACTGCGCCGCCACGGAGCGCCACCTGTACGGCGCGGACCAGGCTGCTGCGGGCCGCCGCCGCCGTGCGCAGGTTTGCCCGCACGCTGATGAACATGCCGATGATGCCCGACGCCATGGAGCAGGCGGCGCCGACCAGGAAGGCGACTCCCGTCCGAATTCCCAGCTCGCCGCCATAGATGTCAGTGTCGGCGACCTGCCGGCCCTCCACGATGGCGATCACGGCACCGATCACCACCGCCCCGCCGAGCGCGAGGAGGCCGATCGTGAGGTATTGGCGACGGATGAAGGCGACCGCCCCCTCGTAGATCGTGTCGGCGATCTCCTGCATGGCGGGCGTGCCGGTATCGGCCCGCAAGACATCCCAGGCCATATAGAGGGCGAAGGCGATGGCGGCCAGGCCGGCGATCGGGATCACCCAGATGATCGGGAGCATGGATCCTCCGCAAGTGGGATTGCCGCCCATACCGATGCAGCCTCAAGCCGGCGCAATCCGTCCTCACTGGCAGCGGTTGACGCATACGAAGCGCCGGCGGCGAGGCGCGGCGCGCCGCCACCAGCGGCGCGCGGATTCTAGCGCCGCGCGAACTGCGAGGTCAATTCAGGGAAGCCAGCGAGGGGCGCTTCCATCAGGCGCGCGTAGGTCGGCGCGAGCGTCCGCGCCGTCGACGCGCAACAGCCAGATTCCTCGCGCAGTGAGACCGCCCTGCGGAGCGGCGCGCGCCACGAGGAGCTCGTTGGGCTCGGGGGTGAAGGCGACCGATGAGACCTGCATCGCCGGCTGAATGGCCAGCGCGGCGCCGGCGCTTTCCGCGGTCGCAGCCAGGTAGAGCTGTCCCCACGCCCCGTGGCTCGCGACGTCCAGGCGCAGGTAGGCGACGCGACCATTGGGTTCTACGGTGGGCTGTGTCGCTCCCGGGCCGAGCTTCGTCTCGGTCAGCCGATCATCGCCGCGCGTCAGGCGGACGACCCGGAGGGCGCTCAGCTCCTCGCGATGCAGGTCGAGCGCCGCGGCATTGAGCGGGGGCACGGCCGCATCCGCCGACGCGGTCAGCGGACCTTCAGGATCGAGCCCGCTGACCAGGATCCCCGATGAGTCGGGCAGCCAGGCCGGCGGCGAGACCGCAGCGAAGGCGATGCCGGTCAGCTGGCCGCCGGCGAGCTCCAGGATCCCGATGCGACCCGCATCATCGACGAAAGCGAGGGCCGCGCCGTCGGGCGAGTAGCGCGGCGCGCGGACGAGCGGCTCAGCCGCCGGCGGAGTCGGGGTTGGCGCCGTGCTGGCCTCGGGCCGCGGGGGAACGGCGATGCGCTGCGGATCGCCGCCGTCGGATGAGCGGCTCCAGATGCCGAGCGAGGATCCGGTCGCCTGGTCGGCGCGGCCGAAGGCGATG
>JALYSK010000131.1 GCA_030854805.1 Chloroflexota bacterium
CCGCCCGTCCGGTGAATAGGTGGGATCGAACTCCAGCGTCCCGTCGTCGGTCAAGATGCGCCGATGCGATCCGTCGGCGTCGTACAGCACCAGGCGAGCCCCGTCGCCGACTACGAAGGAACGGCCGTCGGGCGCGACGGCATAGCTGGTAACGGCCGACAGCTCGCCTGAGAGCTGCCGCGGGTTGCTGCCATCGGGGTTGGTGGCCCAGAGGTTGGCGACCCCCGATCGGGACGAGACGAAGACGATCTGGTTCCCCAGCGTGTCCGGCGGTGAGCCGGTCGTGAAAGTCCAGCGAAGGTCGGCGCCGGTGGCCGAGCCGTCCGCCGCGCGAAGGCCCGCGGCAAAGTTCACTTCGAAGGTGGTGTTCGGCGGCAAAGGCGTCGCCGGCGTGAAGCGCACGATGCTGGCGGCGTCGCTCCCACCCAGGGCGGCGGCTCCCTCCGGTGCGACCACCTGCAGCGAGCCGCCCACGTCCGGCGTGATCGTGAGCAGGTCGGAGCTCAGGCTGTCCGGATCGATCGGCCGGTCGAAGAAGATCGCGATCCGCGTGCCGAGTCCGATTCCCTGGGTCCCAGCGGCCGGAACCAGGCCGACCGCCCCCGGTCCCGCGGCGAGGGTGGTGAAGGCGACGCTGAAAGCGCTCGCCAGCCGCGTGCCAGCCTGGTCCGCAGCGCCGGCGCGAAGCGTGACCTCGTAGCGCTGGTCGGGATCGAGCGACTGGCTTGGAATGATCTCCAGCGCCTCGCCGCTCCATCTCAGCTGGTGATCGATGGCAGGGTCGATCTGAAGCGACTGCTCGACCGATCCGGTATCCATCAGGGTCGAGAAGGTGAGAGTCACATGCGCGTTGAGCGCCACCTGCTGGTCGCCGTCGGCAGGAACGGTGGCCACCACCGTGGGCCTGCCGACCGTCCGAAAGGCAAACGGCGTGCTGGCCTGGGTCATCCGATTGCCGGACCGGTCAGCGGTGCCGGGCGCCAGCTCAACCTTGAAGTCCGTCTCGAGCGGGAGGGCCCCACGAGGAGTGAAGACCATCGTGGTGCCGCTCCAGCTGAAGCTGCCGGGAATGGCAGGATCGATCGAAAAGGCGGCCTGCGCAGTGGCGCGGTCGACCGGCTCGGAGAAGATGACCTCCAGGCCGCTGGTCGTGAGCGCGGTCGTATCGTTGCCGGCGAGGTGCTGGCTCAGACGGTATCCGCTGACCTGGGGAGCGCGCCCATCGACGGTGCTGGCGTAGTACAGCACCACGGCAAGGACGGCGACCCCCACTGCGATCACCGCGAGGGAACGCAGGCCGACGTGACGCAAGTGGCTTGATCGCTACCGATGACGCAGGCGCGCGGGCAGTATCTGCAGCTCGTCGCGGTACTTGGCGACCGTGCGCCGGGCCAGTGCGATGCCGTCGCTGGCAAGCAGGTCGGCAATCTCCTGATCCGAGTACGGGCGCTCCCCGTCCTCCGCCTCGATCATCTTGCGGATCTGGTCCTTGATCCCGAGCGACGCGGTGAAGAAGTGGCTGAAGGGGACCACCTCGCCCGCCGGAATCATCACGTACTTGTCGGCCGTGGCCCGGCTCACCGTCGACTCGTGCATCCCGATCACCTCACCCACCTCGGCACGGGTGAGCGGCCGGAGGTGCTGCACCCCGTGCAGCAGGTAGTCGCGCTGCCGCTCGCAGAGGCACTCGGCGATTCGCTGGATGGTCGCCCGGCGGCGGTTGATGTTATCGATGAAGAACTTCGCGCGCCCGACGTACTCGCGCACGTGCTGCTTCTCGTCCTCGGTCGTTTCATTGCTGCGCAGCTTGGCCGAAAGGCGCGAATAGATGGGGGCCACGCGCAGGCTGAAGCGCCGCGATTCGACCACCTCGACGACCAACTCGTCGTCGACCACGCGCATCAGGACGTCGGGCCGGATGATGGCCCGCGACGAGTCCCCGCTCACGGCGGCGGTGAATGCCGAGGCCGGATACGGGTTGAGATTCGCCTTCACGAACTCCCAGGTGCCGATCACCTCGTCCGCCTGGACACCCAGCGCCGTGGCCACTTCGCGGAAACGCCGCTCCCCGAGCGAGTGGAGATGTTCACCGATCACCGCCTCAGCGATGCGTGGCACAACCGCGTCGCCGGTCTCGCGGAGATGCGCGACCTGCGCCAGCAGGCTCTCGACGATCGATCGTGAGCCGATCCCGATCGGCTCCAGCGTGCGCATTGCGGCGAGCACCTGCTCCACGGCGGCGTCGTCGACACTCGTGGCGGCGGCGATCTCCCCGTTGCCCGCGGTCAGGAACCCACTGTCGTCGAGCGCGCCGACGACGTAGTCAGCCACCGGATGCAGATCCCCGGGCAGGAGCGCATAAAGGTTCCAGGTGAGGTGTTCCTCGAGCGTGAACTCCGCCTCGGCGCGGGCGATCGGATCGAACTCGTCTTCCTCGTCCCGCAGGCGGGCCGGCGCGTCGGTCGGCAGCTCGTCGGCCCCCGTGCCGAGCTGGTCCTCGGTGATCCGGCGTGGCATGCATTCGGTGCAGTAGTTGCCGACCACCGCATTGCCGCAGATCGGGCAGGTGGGCGTCTCGAGCATCTCGAGCGCGGGGTTCTCGTCAAGCTCCTGGCTGATCGCCTCCTGCAGCTCTACGGAGCTCATCTGCAGGATGTAGTTGGCTGCGATCTGCTTCGGGGTGACCTTGACCTGCAGGGTCTGTTGCAGCTGCTGGCTGAGCTCGACCGACATGACACCTCGCCGTGATCACCGCCCCCAAACCGCGGGCCTCGGATTATACGGTCGCGGGCGGCGCACTCGATTCGACCCCACCCGATCGCGGCTCTCACGCAAGCGGCGCGCCAGCCGAGCTGTTGAGACGCCGAAGGACCGGCATGCCACCGGTGAAGGTCACGATGCTGTAGCCACCTGGATCCTGGATCACCCTGCGGCGATACTCGCGCATCGGCCAGCCCATGAGCGCACAGAGACGCAGCCGGTTCACGTGGTTATGGGCAACCACGATCGCGCAGCGCGGTCGCTCGGCGGAGAGCCATTCCTCGATGGAGGTCAGCACTGCGAACGCGCGCGCTGCCACGTCCGCCCCGCTCTCCCCACGCGGGCACCGGGTCAGGTACGGATCCTCCTCCCAGGCCTTTCGGAGCGCCGGATCACGGAGCATGCATTCCTCCGGGGTAAGCCCCTCCCAGCGCCCATAGTCGATCTCGAGCAGCCCTGGCTCGACCTCCATCGCCAGGTCCGAGCGCTCGAGCGCGACGGCGATCTGCGCTGCCGTCTGTCGACAACGGAGCGCTGTGCTGGCGACGAGCCGCAGCTCGTCATGCGGAAGCTCTCCCAGCTCGGCGGCGACCGCCACGCCCAGTCGTTCGGCCAGGCTCACGCCCGCGTCCGAGAGCGGCGGATCGCTTGCCTGGCCCAGGCTCCGACCGGCGGCACTTGCCGCGGTCGCCGAGTGACGTACGAGGAAGAGGCTGCCCACGCCCGGAGTGTATCGGTACCGGGCGCCTGCGCCCTTAACGCCCGCTCGACACACGATCGGCGCGCGCAGGCGCTATGCTCAGCGGCGCCTGCCGATCCCCTCGCCCCACGGAGCGCCGATGACCTACTTGTCCGACGACCCGGCTACCACCGGTGCGCCCCGCGACGAGCCACGCCGGCCGCGGCGTGCCCTGGGCTGTGCCTTCGAGGTGGTCGAGACCCTGGTCCTCACCCTGGTCATCTACCTGCTCATCCACAACTTCATCGCACAGCCATTCGAGGTGGAGCAGAGCTCGATGGTGCCCACCATCGAGCCGCATGAGTACATCTTGATCGACAAGATCAGCCCGCGCTTCAACCATTACGACTACGGCGACGTGGTCGTCTTTCAGCCGCCGCCCGGCTACGAGCAAAATGGAGTGCCGTTCATCAAGCGAGTGATCGGGTTGCCGGGCGACACGATCAGCCTCATGAACGGACGCGTCTACGTCGCGCAGGGGAGCCGTAGCCCGGTGACCCTCGACGAGCCGTACCTGGCCCGCGACCTGGATGGCACCGCGCAGCCGACCACATGCTCGCGTCCCGATTGCCCGCCCGCCTGGACCGTGCCCCAGGGCAAGTATTTCGTGATGGGTGACAACCGCAGCGTGAGCCAGGACTCGCGCGTCTTCGGCCCGATTGGCGAGGAGACGATCATCGGCCGTGCGTGGCTGCGCTACTTTCCGCTGGACCGGGTCGGGCTGATGCAGCGTCCCGACTACTCGACCCTTCAGCGCGGCGCGGCGGCGAGGCCGTCCGCCCGTGCCTACCCCTTCGGCGGGTCCTCGGCCACGATCCAGGCGTCGATCGCCCGCTCGTAATCGGCCTGTGCATCCGATCCGAACCACATCGCAAGCTCGCTCCGCGCGGTTTCCGGCGCGTCCGAGGCGTGAATCAGGTTGCGCAGCCCGCTGATGCCCAGGTCGCCGCGGATGGTTCCCGGCTCCGCCTCGTTCGGCATCGTCCCGCCGACCATGCGGCGTACGACGGCGATCGCATCAGGCCCCTCGAGGGCGAGGGCGGCAACCGGCCCCGAGGTGATGAACTCGATCAGCCCGCGGTGAAAGAATTTGCCTGCGTGGACGGCGTAGTGCCGTTCCGCCAGCTCATTCGGCACCTCGACGAAGCGCATGCCAACGACCTTCAAGCCCTTGCGCTCGAAGCGGGCGAGGATCTCTCCGATCAGCCCACGCTGGACGCCGTCCGGCTTGACCAGGACCAGGGTGCGCTCCACTGACAGCTCGGGCTCCTTCTCTCTTCTGGGCCGATGCCGCCTGCGGGCGGTGGACCGAAGATCGGCTCAGGCTCGCGCGGCGCGATCGTAGGCGGCGGACGCTTCGGCCTCGCGTCCGGCGGCCCGCAAGAGGTCGCCGTAGAGTAGCAGACGCTCCGCCGGCGGCTGCTTTCCGAGGGTTGGTCGGAAGAGCCTCAACCCGCGGCCGCCAAGCGCGGGGTCCAGGCGCAGGGCAATGCCCAGCTCGGCGTCCCCGCCGGCAAGATCCCCGGAGCTGTACGCGGCTCTGGCCGCCTCCAGCCGACCGCGGGCCGCTCCGCTGCGCTCGGAAGTTGGCGCCTCTTCGGTCGGTACCGTTACCGGGCCTGCGGCGCTCCATGGCGGGCGCGCCTCGTGCGGCTCCGCCGGACGGAGGGCGGAGGGGAGGGGCCAGGAGATCCGGCTAGGAGTGCCGGCTCGCAGCTGCCAGGCATCGTCCACCCCAATCGCGTCGATGACGCGCTCCATCAACCCCGCGGCTCTATCTGGGTCGCCCGCGGCAGCCGCCGCCTCGGCCTCGATCAGCATCACGATCGGACGGCGAAGCTCGAGGCTGCCGCTCGTGATCGGATCCAGGGCCGCACCGGCGGCGATCGGCCGCTGCTGGCGCCACAGCGCCTCGGCGAGCAGCGAGCGCGCGGCGTCGAGCTCGTCGGCCACCGGGCCGCCATCCGCCTCGAGGCGGGCGATACGCCGACGCAGCGTGGCTTCGGCCAGCGGGGCAAGCCCGGAGTCGAGTTGAGCCCGCGCCAAGGCCAGCTCCCCCGTGACCACGTCGATCAGCTGCAGCTCGTCGGCGCTCATCTCTTTGGCGCTCATGCCGCCAGTAGACGTTCGAACCGGCGGGCGCCCCGGAACGGACCGAGCACCGCGAGCCGAGCCTCGCTCGGGCTGACGAAGCGGCGCGCGACCCGCAGCAGATCCTCGGCGGTGATCGCCGCGAACCGCTCGATCACCTCATCGAGAGTCAAGATCCGTGGCAGCAGCGTCTCGCCGGTCCCCAGCCAGCCCGCGACCGCGCCGCTATCCTCCATGCGCAGCTCGAGCCTTCCCCGAGTGTAGGCGCGGGCGCGGTCCAGCTCGGTCGGGGTGACCGGCTCCTGCACGACTCGCTCGAGCTGCTCGAGGATCGCGGCGACGACCTTGTCCGATTGCTCGGGGTCGAAGCCCGCGTGGACACCAAACGTGCCGCAGTCGGCATACGTCGACGAGAAGGTCGAGACGTCGTAGGCCAGGGAGCGGCGCTCCCGGAGCTCCAGGAAGAGACGACTGCTCATCCCGTCGCCGAGCACTGCGCCGAGCAGGTCGAGCGCCCAGCGGTCCGGATCTGCGCGCGAGACGCCCGGCATGCCCACGCACAGGTTCGCCTGCCCCAGCTTGCGATAGGCGACCCGCAGCGAGCCCGGCGGCGCCGGGCGCGGCGATGTCATCAGCACGGCCGGTGGCCTTGCGCTCAGCGCCCCTGCATCCTCGAACCAACGCTCCGCGGCCGCGCACGCGGCGGCGTGATCCGCCATTCCGGCCACGGCAAGGACGAGGTTCTCGGGGCGATACCAACGCCGCCAGTGGCTGACCGCCGCCGGCCGCGTCGCGCGCCGAACGCTGCGCGCGGAACCGGCGATCTCACGGCCGAGCGGGTGGCGCCCGAAGAGAAGCTCGTCGAAGAGGGTGAAGACATGGTCGTTCGGCGAGTCGACGTACATCCGGATCTCGTCCACGATCACCGGCTTCTCCGAGGCCAGGTCGCGCTGGCGAAGGAGCGGTCGCAGCGCCAGCTCACCGATCAGCTCCAGCGCGGTCGGCGCGTGCTCGGCCAGGACCTTCGCGCTGAACACGGTCAGCTCGCGGTCCGTGCTGGCGTTGACGCTGCCCCCGCACCCCTCGATCACCGCGCTCAGCGAGCCCGGATCGGGATATGCGCGCGTGCCCTTGAAGACGAGGTGCTCGAGCAGGTGCGAGAGCCCCGCGTGGGCCTCGTCCTCGTGCCGCGACCCGACCCCAACGAAAAGCGCGGCCGAAAGGGAGCGGGCCGCCGGCATCGCCTGGCTCACCACCCGCAGTCCGTTCCGCAGGACGGTCCGCTGGTACGGCAGGCCGCGGCGCGCGGCCGCACGTTGCGCCGCAAGACCGCGTGTCGCCCTACGCGTCCTCGTCCTCCTCGGGCCCATCGGACGACTCCGGGTCGGATGAGCCGGAGGACATCATCAGCTCCATCTGGATGAAGCGGAGATCGCGCGCCAGCTCCTCGGCGGTACGGGGCACAGGCCGGGAGCCACCGATCTCTTCGCCCTCGTCGGGTCGCGGCGTGGTGGCGGCGAACTCGATCACCACCCGCTCCGTCCCGATCACCAGGGTGTAGGTGAGCAGCTGCTGGCTGGTCGTATCGAACTGGAGGTAATCGAACGAATCGAGGTTGAGGCAGATGGAGAGCGGCGTGAAGTAGCTCGAGACCTCGGGGTGGTCGACTACGATCCGCTCGACCCAGCCGGTGCCGCTGCTCTCGACCCGGTTGCCGCGGTAGTAGTTGTAGGTGACGGTCTGCTTCAGCAGAGGGCGCAGGATGTTGTAGATGTCGCCCTTGGTGGTGACCACCCCTGTGTTGATGTAGAGCTTGGCACGCGGCTCCATCGGCCTCTTTCGAAAGCGGTGCGGGCGGGAGTCGACGGCGAGTCTAGCACCGGACCGATGCCGCGGAGGCGGCTGGTAGGATTGCCGGCAATGAAGCTGTTGGCGGCCGATATCGGCAACACGAATATCACGCTCGGCCTCTTCGACGGGGATGCGCTGGTGGGGTCGTGGCGGGCGACCACGCGCGCGACCGCCACCGCCGATGAGCTCGCAGTCACCGTATCCGAGCTTATCGGGCTCGATGGTCACGCGCTGGACGATCTCGAGGCGGTCGCGCTCGCCAGCGTCGTCCCGCCGCTCACCGACAGCTTCGAGCGCTTCCTGGCCGATCGCCTGCAGCTCGATCCACTCCTGGTGGACGCGGCCGCGTTGAGCGGCCTGCTGCCGATCGAGATCGATCGTCCCGCCGAGGCGGGCGCAGATCGCCTCGCCAATGCGCTTGCCGTTCGCATCGAGTTCGGCGGGCCGGCGATCGTGGTCGACCTCGGCACGAGCACGAACTTTGACGTCGTCTCGGCCGCGGGCGCTTACCTCGGAGGCGCCATCGCCCCCGGCCTCGGGCTCTCGCTCGAGGCGCTGGTCGGCTATGCCAGCAAGCTGCCGCGCATCGAGCTGCGACGCCCGCCCGCAGCCATCGGCTCGAACACGGTGCACGCCATGCAGAGCGGCATAGTGCTGGGGTATGTCGGCCTGGTGAGCGGCCTCCTGACCGCACTGCGCAGCGAGCTCGCCGAGCGCTCCCCCGCTGGCTCGCGGGTCACGGTGGTGGCGACCGGCGGCTACACCCACGAGCCGTGGCTCCGCGAGGTGCCGGGGATCGATGCCATCGAGCCCGACCTCACACTGCGTGGCATTCGATACGCGTGGGAGGCGCTGAGAGTGGAGGGTGGTGCGAGGGCGAGCGCGGTGGAGCGACAACGATGAGCGAGCAGCTCGGCCCGCTCGCCGGGCGCCGGATCGTGGTGGGAGTGTGCGGCTCCATCGCGGCCTACAAGGCGGTGCTGGTGGTGCGACGCCTGCTGGAGCAGGGTGCCATCGTCGATGTGGCGATGACCCCCGCCGCGACGGGCTTCATTCCGCCGCTGACCTTTGCCTCGCTGACGCACCGTCCCGTGCTGAGCGACGTCCTCGCCCTCGATGCCGACCAGCAGGTCGCGCACATCGACCTGGCGGAGGCGGCCGATGCGATCGTGGTCGCGCCCGCAACAGCCAACGCCATCGCCGAGCTGGCGGCCGGCCTGGTGAACGACGCAATCGGCGCGATCGTGTGCGCCAGCCGCGCGCCGGTGGTGGTTGCGCCGGCGATGGACGCCGGCATGTGGACTCATCCCGCGACACAGCGGAATGTCGAGACGTTGCGCTCATTCGGTTACCTGGTGGTCGAGCCCGAGGTCGGCGAGCTGGCGAGCGGTCTGACCGGCATCGGACGCCTGGCCGAGCCGGCGACGATCGTGGAGGCGATCGAGCAGCTCTTCGCTCGCAGCGGAGACCTGGAGGGCCTGCAGGTCGTGGTGAGCGCGGGCGGAACGCGAGAGCCGATCGACCCGGTCCGTTTCATTGGCAACCGCAGCAGCGGAAAGATGGGGGTCGCCATCGCCGAGGCGGCTCGCGACCGGGGAGCCAGCGTGACGCTGGTCGCCGGCGTCATGAGCGTGACCTCACCGCGTGGAGTAACCGTCGTCGACGCCACGACGGCATCGGCGATGCGCGAAGCCGTGATCCGGGCCGCACCGGCCGCAGACATCCTGGTCATGGCCGCAGCCGTCGCCGACTTCGCTCCCGCCCGAGCGCAGCAGCGCAAGATCAAGCGCTCCGGGGCGAACCTGCAGATTGAGCTGGTGCGGAACCCCGACATCGTGGCCGAGGTCGGCGAGATGCCGCCCGAGATGCGACCCTTCCTGATCGGCTTTGCAGCGGAGAGCGACGACCTGGAGGCGAATGCGACAGGCAAGCTGCGCGACAAGGGGCTCGATCTGATCGTCGCCAATAAGGTCGGCGGCCCGTTCGACGCTATCGGCTCCGAGGAGAACAAGGTCACCGTCTTCGGCGTCGAGGGCACGCTCACCGACTGGCCGATGCTGCCCAAGCGGCAGGTCGCCGAGCGGCTCTGGGACCTGATCGTGGACCGCTACCGGAAGGGGCACGGCGGCGAGCCGGCGGAGCCCGTCGACGAGAAGCGCCCCGGCGCCCGACGTCGGCAGGGCTGAGCCTCCGACCGCCCAGTCGATGCTCGCCATTCGCACCATTCCCGAGCTGCGCGCGGCGATCCTCGAGCGGCGTGTGGCGGGAGACTCGGTCGGGCTGGTTCCCACCATGGGCTTCCTGCACGATGGCCAGCTGTCATTGGTGAAGCGGGCACGCGCCGAAAACGGCTGCGTGGTGGTCAGCTGCTTCATGGATCCGGGGAGCTTCACCAGCCTCGACGAGGCGTCGCCATTCCCCCGTGACGAGGCCCGCGACCTCGCGCTGCTCGAGACCGCCGAAGCCGATGTCGCCTTTCTGCCGGACGTCACGGTCCTCTACCCGCCGGAAGACATGACGCGCGTGGCGGTCGAGGGGCTGACGCGTCAGCTCGAGGGCGCATCGCGCCCGGGACATCTCGATGGCCTCACCACGGTGCTGATGAAGCTGATCCAGCTGGTCGGCCCCGCGCGGATCTATCTCGGTCAGAAGCATGCGCAGCAGGTCGTCATTCTGCGCCGCATGATCCAGGACCTGTTCATGAACGTCGACCTGGTCGTCTGCCCCACCGTCCGAGACGACGACGGCCTGGCCCTCTCGTCGGCGAACGCCGAGCTCTCGATCGAGCAGCGACATGCGGCGGGCTGCCTGTATGCCGCACTGCGCGCCGCGAGCGACGCATATGACCACGGCGAGCGATCGGCCGAGGTCCTGCGCGCGCGGATGACCACCGTCATCGCCGACGAGCCGATGGCCCGTCCGGACTACATCAGCGTCGCCGACGCGGCCACCCTGGCCGAGCTGCAACGCGTCACCGGCCCCGCCCTCGCCATGCTGGCCGTGTGGATTGGTCGGGCCCGGCTCGCCGACAATGCGCCGCTCGGATGGGAGGTCCCATAGCCGGCAACCGAAGTACTAGTGCTGTCCCACCCGTGCTTCGTATGATGCGCTCGTCACCGCGACCTCCGGCCGCGAGGTCGGATGCTGTTGCGTGTGCACGGGAGGCCGGCGGGTGCCCACGTCCGGCCTCCTTCTTTTGGTCGATCAGAGGCGGGCGAGGAGGGCATCGAGGCCAAGCCCCTGCCCCACCAGACCGATGATCGTCTCGATCTTCTCCGTGTCGGACGGGTGCGTCTTGACCAGGATCTCGTCGACCGCCTGCGCCGTGCGGTAGGTATCGGTCTCGACTAGG
>JALYSK010000152.1 GCA_030854805.1 Chloroflexota bacterium
CCGCCCCCCCCGCATCCTCCTCCTCTCCATGTACCCGCTCGACCGCGGAATGTGGGGGGCCACCACGCGCATCACTCAGCTCCGCGACGCCCTGGCGCGTGTCGCCGAGCTCGACGTCGTCTCGGGCACGCGCGGGGCACGCGCCGGCCCGCTCGCGCGTCGCATCGGTTCCCTGCGGCGCCTGGATGGGATCTATGTCGAGAGCTCGACGACCCTGCCGGGGCCAGCCGACCTGGCCTTCCTGGCGCTGGCCCGCACGCGACACATCCCGGTCCTCACCTACGTCCCCGACGCGCAGCAGCTGTTCGGCGAGTACGACGCCGCGTGGACGCTCAAGCGGCGCCTCGCCCGGAGCGCCTTCCTCCCGGCGCTCCGCACGCTGATGCGCCTTTCGACGCACGTCGCCTTCCCGTCGCGCGGCCTGGCGCGCGCGATCCATGGGGACGACCGCGAGGTGCTCCTCCTGCCGCCCGGTGCGCGCCTCGCCGCCGCGGTGGCGCCCGATCCCGACGCCCGCGCGCTCCTCTTCGTCGGACCATTGAACCTGCCCAGCCACGGGGCCGACCTGCTCGTTGGCGCTGTCGAAGAGGTCCGGCGGCGAGGCGCGGAGGTGGAGCTCATCTCCATCTCCCGGCCGGGTGAGGAGCTGCCCGGCGAGGGTCCCCCATGGCTGCATCGCGAGCGGGCGGACGGGCCGGAGATCGACCGCTTCCTGCCGCGGGTGATGGCCACGATCACGCCCCGCCGGAAGACTCCTTACAATGACCTGGCCGTACCGATCAAGGTCCTCGAGTACCTCGGCTATGGCCGTCCCCTGATTGTCACCGACACTGAGGAGACGACCGCGATCGTGCGCGAGGCGGGGTGCGGGGTGATCACTGACGACAGCGTCGAGGGACTCGCCGAGGGGATCCATGCGGTGGCGACCGCATCCCCCGAGCAGCGAGCCGCCTGGGGAGCCGCCGCGCGACGGGCCGCCGAGCGGAACTCGTGGGACGACCGGGCGCGCCAGATCATCGGAATCCTTCAGGCCTCGTAGAATCGAGCGACCATCCAACCTCACTGTCGGAGGACGGCCTCAGAACTGTCGGCCGGTCAACACCTGCCACAGGGTCCGGACGAGGATCTGCAGGTCGAGCCAGAAGGATCTTCGCTCGATGTATTCGACGTCCAGTGCAACCCCTTCGTCGAAGCTTAAGGCTCCCCAGCCTCGGGCCTGCCACAGCCCGGTCAGCCCCGGGAGGACCGCCAGCCGACGCAGGTGCCACGGTTGGTAAAGCTCGACCTCGTACGGGATCGGCGGGCGCGGGCCCACGAGGCTCATCTCGCCGCGCAGGACGTTCAGGAGCTGCGGTAGCTCATCGAGGTGCGACCGGCGGAGAAATGCACCGACGCGGGTGACACGGGCATCCGCCTCGATCGGCAGCCACGTCGCATCATCGCTGGTCGGCTGGCCCTGTCGGATCAGGCGACTGATGTGGATGCGGTGCTCCCGCTCGTCTGCACGCAGATGCATGCTGCGGAATTTCAGGATCCAAATCGGGCGTCCGCCGAGGCCGAGCCGCTGTTGACGGAAGAAGACCGGCCCCGGCGACTCAGCCTTCACCGCGGCGGCGATGCCGAGCATCAGGGGAGAGGTCACGACGAGGCCAATCGAGGCCACCGTGAGATCGAGCGCGCGTTTTGCGGCGCGATAGCCCGGCGAGGTGCGAGCGATCGGAACGGTCACGGCCCGGGGGGAGGGGTCGAGCACGTCGGGGGCTGAGCTCATCAAGGGGGGATGATCAGCATCGGTCAGCGTGGCCCTAAGCCGGCTGAGGCTCCGCGCCGTAGAGCGACCCGACTCCCAGCACGAACCAGAACATGAAGGCGGCTGTGTTGCCTTCCAGGCTCATCGTCGTCCCGGCGATGACGCTCATGGCGACCGTGGCGACGAGGACGCCAGCAATCATCACGTAGCGGCTCTCGACCGCGCGCCGCACGGCCTTGACCAGGCGGGCCGCCGCCAGGCCGATTAACGCAATGAACGCAGCGGCACCGAGGATTCCCGCCTCGATCAGGAGGTGCAGCCAAAAGTTGTCGACCGTCTGCTGGAACTGGAAACGCAGCAGCTTGTCCGTCCCGTACCGCAGATACACCGGCGAGGGGAAGTGCGCGGCGACCGCCCCACCGTAGCGACCTGGCCCGACACCAAGCAGCAGGTGGTCGCGCAAGATGGGGATCGCGTTCAGCACCAACAAGGTGCGCAGGTCCCGCCCGCCGCTGACCTTGTCGACGCGCTCGGTGGTCGTGTCGATGATGTTGAAGTCCGACGGCGGACGGAGCACGCCCGGGGTGGAGGCCACCAGCAGGTCACGCGGCATGACGTTAACTAGGACAAACGCGAGGGCACCGACGCCGATCGCCGCCAGCAGCACCTTGCGGTCCAGGAAGAGGGTGATCGCAACCGTGCCGATGACGACTCCCAACCACGAACCGCGCGAATAGGTGAGCAGGAGCGACATGGCCAGCAGCAGTGCGGCGGCCGCCATGGCCCAGCGCATGCGCACACTCGGCAGGCGGATAGAGCCGAACAGGGTGAATGGCAGAATCAGTGCGATGAGAGAGCCGAGCGCATTTGGATTCCGTACGACCGAACCGATCCGAGCCGCTTCTCCCGAGCGCCCTTTGACGGCATCTAGCCCAAGGATGTCGGGCCCCAGCACGCCCTGGCCGAGGCTGATGAACGCCAACAGCATGACCGCTGCGCCGACCGCGCCGATGGCCAATACCGCCTGTCGATGGCTGAAGCCGACAACGCGGCACAGGTAGAAGACCGCGACCGCGTCGAGGGTGAAGAAGAAGCCGGCCGCGACCGGCAGCGGCGGCACCCCGTTGATCAGGGCCGAAACGAGGCCGAGTGCCACGAATGCGGCCAGCGCGATCGTTCCGGGATGCCGCACCGCGGGCAAGACACGGCGGTCGCGCAGGCCAACCACCAGGAGGACCGTCCCGACCAACGCCAGCAGGGCCTCCGAGAAGAACTGCGCGACGGATCCGATCTGCGGTGAGATCAGCGGCGCGATGACAAAGCGGTCCAGGATCGGGGCGAGCACGACGACGACCAGCATGGCGCGTGGCCAGCGCAGCGTGGCGAGGGCCAATATGGCCAGCAGCTCAGCGACGAATAGCACGAACGCGGCGCTCGAGGCGCGCACCAGCAGCATGGCCACGGCAACCAGTCCCAGTGCGAGCAGACCGACGACGACGGCAGAGGTGCCGCCCAGGAAACTGCGCAGAGGTCGCGATGTGTTCAAGGGCGGACCACTATCTGCGTTGTTCCGTAAGCCACGCCGATTCGCCCTGACTCACGCGCCCTCCGGTGCGCATGGTCGGGGCGGCCGGATTCGAACCGGCGACCTCCTGCTCCCAAAGCAGGCGCGCTGCCGAGCTGCGCCACGCCCCGACGTTGAGACGAGTTTACGCTCAACAGAGTGGCATGCTTCGACTCGAGCCTTCTGCTTGGACTTGAACCAAAGGGCATGCACAGCGCATGCTTCCTGTCCGTCCCATATCCCGAAGCCGAGGCCACATAGCGTGCCGGTTCAGGTCCCAGCGGGCCGCATCGTAGCACCCACAGGCATCTCCCTCGAAGCCGCCCGCGTCAGCCTCCAATTCCAGGCGGAGAATGAAAGCGTGCGGACGACTGAGACATGTCTGTGGGTGGTCGATCTCTTCACCCCACCGTGCGCGCGGCCTCCGGGGCTAATCGCATCCTGCTGGCCTGTATCGGTGGCGCCTGTGTATCGATCGCCGTGAACGCCGTGATCACAACCGTGCTCGATTGCAGGAGCGCGGCCTTCACACAGTGGTTCCTGCTCGGGATCGGCAGCCTGCTGTTTGCCACCCAGCGCAGGCGCGAGGCGCGAGAGTGAAACTGAAGGACGCGGCGCGAGAGCTCCTCACTCGCCTCGGTGCCGTGACGCCGCAGCGGTTCGTACTCTTTCTGCGTGGCGGGCTGCGCTACGTCGAGGTCGGGCGCTGGATGCGCTCGCACCGGTACGCCGTCCCGATCAGGGTTGATCGCCGCGATGAGCTCTTCGCCCTGGCAGCCAGCAAGGTCGAAGGTCGCAAGGTGCTCTACCTCGAGTTCGGCGTGTGGCGCGGTGACTCGATGCGGGCCTGGATGCAACTCTTGCGACCCGACGCAGTGCTGCACGGGTTCGATAGCTTCGAAGGGCTCCCGGAAACGTTCACCACCAGCGCGCACAAGGGGACCTTCGGGACTGGCGGCCGTCCGCCAGCGGTAGGCGATCCGCGGGTCAGCTTCTTTACAGGCTGGTTCGAGGAGACGCTACCGACTTATCGCCCGCCTGACCACGAAGCCCTCGTGATCAATATGGACGCCGACCTCTACTCGTCAACGGTCTTCGTCCTCCGGTCACTGCGTGACTGGATCCGGCCGGGAACGCTCATCTGCTTCGATGAGTTCCACATCGCCGAGCACGAGCAGCGTGCATTTGACGAATTCGTCGCCGAGGCGGGATTGCGATTCCGAGTGCTCGCCGCCGATCGATCGCTCAGCCACGTCCTGTTTGAATGCAGCGGCCCCTAGGACCAGGTGACGCTCTGCCACGCGTTGCCTCGAACGCCGCCGGCTATTCTGGCGGAGCGTCAGCCGATTCCTGCGGGGCGGAACGAATAAGCCGTTCGACCACGGCCAGGTAGGCTGGCGCCTGGCGCGACCACCCGTACGGCTTCCCCTGCCGTTGAGCCGCGGCCGCCTGGAGGCCCGCGGCTCGCGGATCGGTCGACGTCCGGCGAATGGCCTCCGCCAGTGCATCTGGATCGCCGCCGGGGACGTATGTCAGCGCAGCGCCGTCAAAATGGGCGCGGAAGGTCGCCAGGTCGCTCGCGATGACCGGAACGCCCATCGCGACATACTCGAGCAGCTTGGTCGAGAGGGAGAGCTGCAGATACGACTCCGGCAGCGATGGCACCAGCCCGAGGTCCGCCTGGGCCAGCAGGCCGGGAAGCTGGTCGAGTGGGACGGGTCCGTGCAGGCGTACCTGGGCGCCGGTCCCGGTCCGCTCGATGGCGGCCTCGATCTGCGGGCGGTAGGGTCCGTCGCCATAGACGTCCAGGCGCACAGTTGGATCGCCTCTCGCAGGCGAGAGGCGAGCGATCGCATCGATCGCCACCTCGAGCCCATAGATGCGCTGCAGGGCCGAGTGGTGAACGAGCCGCAGCTCGCCGTCCTCCATGAACTCGCGGCGTGGATATCGGCCCGGGTCGAAGAGCCGCTCGTCGGCACCATTCATGACTACTGTGATCTTTTCCGGGTCGGTGCCGCGTGCCACTGCGAGCGCACGCAAGGGCTCGTGCACGGTGAGCAGCTCATCGGCCATCGCGGAAGAGCCTCGGACCACAGCGCGGACGATCGGCCGCAGGAGCCCTCCGGGCAGGCTCGCGAAGCGGTCCTCGAAGAAGGCTGGCATGTCCTCGTGCAGGTCGAGCAACAGCGGGACGCCAGCCAGCTTCAGGGGGCCGGCCGCGAAGACCAGGAAGTCCGGGAGCGTCGCGACCTGAACCAGGCGGTACCGACGGCGTCGATGCTCGGCAGTGAGGCGGACCGCTGCCTGACCGGCGAAGGCGACGTACTCGGCCAGGTGGCCCGCGAAGCCGACGAAGCGGCGCCGAACCGGGAGCCGCAACACGCGCAGGGCGCCGCTCTGCTCCTCGGACGACTGCCCCGGGTCACGGAGCGCGAAGATGTCGACCTCGTATCCGGCGCCGACGAGCGCATCGGCCTGGCGACGGATGCGCGGATCCGCGGGCACCGAGGCGTGCACGACGATGGCAATGCTCCCCGCCGCGGCGCCGGTCACTGGCGCTTCACCTCGTTCCAGAGCGCGTTCTTCGCCTCGAGGTCGAGCGCCGCAAGATCGAGGCCGCGGGCGGCCGCCAGCTCCTCTACCGCACCATGCCGATCGATGAAGCGGCGGTTGGCTGCGCGCAGAGCCTCTTCCGCGTCGAGCCCCAGCCAGTGGCCGAGCCGGACCAGCACGAAGAGGAGATCGCCGAGCTCATGGAGCCGATCTTCATGATCGCCCGCGGCCCGCAGCTCCTCCAGCTCTTCCGTGACCTTGGCCCAGACACCGTCGACGGTCGGCCAGTCCCAGCCCAGGGCGCTTGCTCGATCCTGGATCTCGCGGCTTGCCGGCAGCGCCGGCAGGGCCCGAGCCACCCCGGCGAACGGGCCGGCATCCTGTCCGGCCTCGTCGCGCTCGGAGGCCTTGATCGTCTCCCAGTTGGTGAGCACCTCGTCCGCGCTCGAGATCTCGAGATCGCCGAAGACGTGTGGGTGACGGCGCACGATCTTGGTGGTGATCGAGCGGTACACATCGGTCAAGTCGAACTCGCCGACCTCTGCCGCGAACTGGGCGTGCAGGATCACCTGCAGCAGGAGGTCGCCAAGCTCCTGGGCGAGATCGGCCGGCGTGCCGCGCTCGATGGCATCGACCGTCTCGTAGGCCTCCTCGAGCAGGTAGCTGCGCAGGCTGGCGTGCGTCTGGCGACGATCCCACGGACAGCCGTCTGGCGCTCGCAGGCGCGCGCTGATCGCCGCCATGCCGTGTGGAGATGCGAGATTGTCGAGTGCCGAAAGCGGCGGCACCAGCCAGTCCGCAGCGGCCAGCTGGGGCTCGTCGAGCCGTTCGAGCGTCGCCGTTCCCCCCGTCGCCAGATCGCGCAGCGGATGGTGGCGCGGATACAGCGCAGCCAGGACCGCCCGCGCGCCGCTGCGGGCATGGCGTCCGGGGAGCGCTGCGGCGGGTTGGCCCTGTGAGCGCGAGCGCATCACGACAAGCGGCATGCTTGGATCGAAGGCGGCCGCCTGCAGACGATCCGCGGATACGAGCTGCACGCCGTCCGCAGGGTCGAGGCCGGCGGCGGCGAGCAACTGGTCGATCGATCGGCGCGCGGTCACTCGCCCGAGCCTCAGCCGCTGGTCGACGAGGCGAACTGCGGGTCAATCCAGACCTCCGCCGGCCGCTTGATCTCGGCCAGCCAGCGGTCGAACCCAGAGCTGCGAATCGACTTCAGCCGATCGCCAGGCACCGCTCGGCTCTCGCTCACCTCGAGCAGCTTGAGGATGTAGGTGCCGCCGCCCGACAGGGCGACCGGATCGCTGATATCGCCCACCTTGTCGAGGGCAAAGATGGCCTCGTCCAGCGCCGGGTCGAGCTCATAGTGCGCCACCCAGCCGAGCTCACCGTCCTTGGTCGCCGTCGGGGCATCCTCGCTGACCTGCCGCGCCACCTTTCCAAACGAGCCCGGATCCTTGCGCAGCCTCATGACCAGGTCGGCGGCCTCCTGTGCGGGGGTGCTGCGCTCCGCAGTGACCGCGATCAGGTGATAACCGAACTGGGTCCGCACCGGCTGGCTCACCTGGCCCACCTTCAGCTTCTTGATCGCGTCGCCGAACTCCGGCACGAACTGCGTAGAGGTCGGATCCTGCCAGCCGAGGTCCCCGCCCTTGTCCTTCGATCCGGGGTCGGAGCTCTCCTTCGCCGCGATCGCGAACCAATCGGCATCAGCCGCGACCAGCCTCTCGCGCACGGCGGTCGCCTTTTCGAACGCCGCCACCCACTGCCGGTTATTGGCTTTGCTCTGGTCCTGCTGCCCGGGGAGCGGCTGAATCAGGACAT
>JALYSK010000154.1 GCA_030854805.1 Chloroflexota bacterium
TCCTCAGCCAGGGGGTCCCGATGCTGCTCGGTGGCGACGAGATCGGTCGCAGCCAGCGCGGCAACAACAACGCGTACTGCCAGGATAACGAGATCAGCTGGTTCGACTGGCGGCCGGACGCCGCCGACCGACGCCTCCTCGAGTTCACGCAGGCGCTGATTGGTCTCTTCAAGACGCACCCCGTGCTCCGCAGGCGGCAGTTCTTCCAGGGTCGCCGGATCCGAGGCTCGTCGATCAAAGACCTGACCTGGTACCGCCCCGATGGCCAGGAGATGAGCGACGACGAGTGGCGCGCCGGAAGCGTCCGTACCGTTGGTCTGCGCCTCTCCGGCGACGCGATCGAGGAGAAGGGTGAGCGAGGTGAGCGGATCGTGGACGACACCCTGCTGCTGATCCTCAACGCGGCCGAAGAGCCGGTCGGCTTCACCCTGCCGGACGATGGCGGCAAACCCTGGCAGCTCGTCTTCGACACGACCTCGGCCCAGGTGCCGGCCGTTACCGAGCGACGCGAGATCGAGGGCGGCTCAATCCTGGCGGTCGCCGCCCGCTCGACACTGCTCCTGCTGCTGCCCCGCGCCTGAGACCGATGTCTCGGTGACCGGCCCGCTCACAAGGGGGGTCGACGCCTCGTACACCGATGCATATGGGCTGCGGCACGAGATTCATCCGCAGGTCCAGGCCGCGGTTCTCGAGGCGATGCGGGCCGGCGCCGAGGCGCCCCGCGACGAGCCTGTGGTGGTCGGCCGCCCGGGGAGCCAGCTCGCCGTGGCCGGCGAGCTGACGCTCGAGGATGGGAGCCAGCTGGGCACCATTGATCGCCTGCCGCACGACCTGCCGTTCGGCTACCACCGGCTGCTGCATGGTGACGCCGAGACGCTGCTGATCGTGGGACCAGGGCGCTGCCACCTGCCGGACCGGCTGCGGGCGTGGGGCTGGGCCGCGCAGCTATACGCCACCCGCTCGATGGCGAGCTGGGGGATCGGCGACCTGGCCGACCTGGCGCGGCTTGCGGCCTGGTCGCGCGACGTCGGGGCCGACTACGTGGTCGTGAATCCCCTGCTTGCGCCGGGCCCCGCGCTTCCCCAGGAGGCGAGCCCCTACTTTCCGAGCACCCGCCGCTTCCGCAGCCCCCTCTACCTGCGTCTCGAGGACGTGCCTGGAGCCTCGGCGGTGGACCTCGGGGCGCTCTCCGGCGAGGCGCGGGGGCTGAACGCCGGGCGGATCATCGATCGCGATCGTGTGTATTCGCTGAAGCTGGCGGCCCTGGAGGCGATCTGGGAGGCGCATCCTCCCCTGGGCGGACTCGATGCCTACCGTGCGCAGCAGGGTGCCGCGCTGCGCGAGTGGGCCCTCTTCTCGGCTCTCGCCGAGCGTCATGGAGCGGCGTGGCGGCTCTGGCCGGAGCCCTACCGTCGTACCGACTCGCCGGTCGTCGCCCGTTTCGCGGCAGAGCGGCGCGACCGGGTCGCGTTCCACGAATGGCTCCAGTGGCTGATCGATGTGCAGCTTCAGCGAGCATCGGCGACCGGTGCCGCCCTGGTGCACGACGTGCCGATCGGCTTCGACCCGAACGGGGCCGATGCGTGGGCGTGGCAGGAGCTGCTGGCGGACGGCGCGAGCATGGGGGTGCCGCCGGATCGGTTCAATGGCGCGGGCCAGGACTGGGGACTGCCTCCATTCATTCCCGAGCGTCTGCGAAGGGCCCGCTATCGGCCCTTCATCGAGACCCTTCGCGCATCGCTTCGACATGCGGGCGGGCTGCGCATCGATCACGTGCTGGGCCTCTTCCGGCAGTGGTGGGTGCCGCACGGGAACGAGCCCACCGCCGGTGCCTACGTCCGATATCCGGCCGGCGAGCTGCTCGAGATCGTGGCGCTGGAGAGCGCACGTGCCGGGGCGCTGGTGATCGGCGAAGACCTCGGCACGGTCGAGCCGGGCGTACGTCGGGAGCTTCGGCGGCGCCGTCTCCTCTCGTCACGACTGGTCTACTTCGAGCGCCGGCCGGCCGCGTCCTATCCGCGCCTTGCGCTGGCTGCAGTTGGCACCCATGATCTGCCCACTGTGGCCGGCGCCTGGCTGGGCACCGATCTCGAGGACCAGCTCCAGGCGGGCCTTGTGCCCGACACCGCCGGAATGGCTGCCCTTCGCCACCGCCTGGCTCGCGCCGCGCACTCACTCTCGGACGGCGGGCCAGGGGAGGTGATCGAACGGGTGCACGCGGCGCTCGCCGCGTCCCCCTCGCTGCTGGTCACGGCGACGCTCGAGGATGCGCTGGCTGTCGAGGAGCGGGTCAACAATCCTCGCACCGTGCGCGAGCGTCCGAACTGGTCGATCGCCCTCCCTCGGCCGCTCGAGGATCTGACGGCGGAGCCCTTCGTCCTGCGCCTGGCCCGCGCCATGCGGCGCGGCCGCTGACTACCCAGCTCCGAGGATCACCGCTCCCAGCGGCGGCAGCGTGATCTCGGCCGAGGCTGTCTGCCCGTGCCACGAGCGCTCCTCGGCTACGAGGCCTCCAAGGTTGCCCACGTTCGAGCCGCCGTAGTGCTCGGAATCGGAGTTGAACAGCTCTACCCACCGCCCGGCCCGGGGTAGGCCGAGCCGATATCCATGCCGCGCCACGGGGGTCAGGTTGAGGATCACGGCAATGGCCTCGTCGGAGCCCGGGACGCGCCGCAACCAGGAGTAGACCGAACCCTCGACGTCGCCGGCATCGATCCAGGCGAAGCCGGCCGGATCGCTATCGCCGATCCACAGCGCCGGCGTCCGGGCGTAAAGCGCGCCGAGGTCCGCGAGGTAGCGTCCCAGCGCGGCGTGCAGCCCCTCGTTGGCCAGCTTCCAGGGAAGGCCCTGGTCGTGGTTCCACTCCTGCCAGGGTGCGAGCTCGATTCCCATGAAGAGCAGCTTCTTGCCCGGCTGGGTGTACATGTCGGCGAGCAGCGCGCGCAGGTTCGCGAAGCGCTGCCACTCGTCGCCCGGCATCTTGCCGAGCAGGGAGCCCTTGCCGTGAACCACCTCGTCGTGCGAGATCGGCAGAACGTAGTGCTCGGTTCCCATGTAGAGCGCGCGGAAGGAGATCCGGTCGTGATGGAAGCGCCGATGAACCGGGTCGTGGCTGAAGTAGTCGAGCGTGTCGTGCATCCAGCCGAGGTCCCACTTGAAGCCGAAGCCCAGCCCACCGAGGTAGGTCGGTCGAGTGACCCCCGGGAAGGCGGTCGATTCCTCCGCGATCGTCATGATCCCGCCGAACCTGCCGTAGCAGCGCTCGTTCACCTCGCGCAGGAAGGCGATCGCGTCGAGGTTCTCATTACCACCGTAGCGGTTCGGCACCCATTCGCCTGGCTTGCGCGAGTAGTCGAGATAGAGCATCGAGGCGACCGCGTCGACCCGGAGCCCGTCGATGTGGTACTGGTCGAGCCAGAAGAGCGCGTTTGCGACCAGAAAGTTGCGCACCTCGTTGCGCCCGAAGTTGAAGATCAGCGTGCCCCAGTCCGGGTGCTCGCCCAGGCGAGGGTCCGCGTGCTCGTAGAGAGCGGTGCCGTCGAAGCGGGGCAGAGCGAACTCGTCGCGCGGGAAATGCGCCGGCACCCAGTCGAGGATGACGCCGATCCCGGCTTGGTGCAGCGCGTCGATCATGGCTCGCAGATCGTCCGGTGTGCCGAAGCGGGCGGTGGGCGCGTAGTAGCCGGTCACCTGGTAGCCCCACGATCCATCGAACGGATGCTCGGCCAGGGGCAGGAACTCGATATGGGTGAAGCCGAAACGGCGGCAATGCTCGATAAGCCTTGGGGCCGCCTCGCGGTAACTTAGCCATGATCCGTCCGCATGCCGCATCCAGGAGCCCAGGTGCACCTCGTACATGGCCATCGGGGAGCGGTACGGATCCCGCTCCGCGCGCTCCGCCATCCAGGCCTCGTCCTGCCACTCGTAGCTGGTCAGGTCCCAGACCCGCGAGGCGGTCTGCGGGCGAAGCTCCGTCGCGAACCCGACCGGGTCGCCCTTGTCGCGCAGCACGCCATCTGCGCCCAGGACCTCGTACTTGTAGAGCTCACCGGGACCGATCTCAGGAACGAACAGCTCCCAGATTCCCGAGGCCCCGAGCGAGCGCATCGGAAAGAGGATCCCGTTCCACAGGTCGAAGTCGCCCGCCACGCGAACGCCGCGCGCGGACGGGGCCCAGACCGCGAAGGCGACGCCGTCGACGCCGTCGATCGTGCGCGGATGTGCTCCGAGCACGTCGTAGAGCCGCTCGTGGGTTCCCTCCCCGATCAGGTGCAGGTCGACCTCGCCCAGGGTGGGTAGGAAGCGATACGGGTCGTCGCGCCGCCAGGTCGTGCCGTCGGGGAACTCGAAATGCAGCCGGTATCGGAACGAGCGATCGGTGCTCGGCACCAGGACCGCCCAGATCCCATTGTCGAGCCTCTCCATCGGGTGCACCCCGTCGCTCGCCTCCACGGCCACCGCACGCGCCTCCGGATGGAAGGCGCGCACCACGTAACCGTCCTCCACGAGATGGGCGCCGAGGATGGTATGCGGATCGTGGTGCTCGCCGCGCGCGAGGCGAACCGCCTCGTCGGGTGGCGGCGCGAGGGGGTCCAACCGGGTCGTGGACATCGGCCTAACGATACCCGAGGTTGGCTGTGTTAGGGTTGGCGGCACGTCCCGGGCGTGCTCCCGCGGGCCGTATCGGTCACCTAGAAGACTGGCGCCGTCCGGGCCAGACCGAGGGCGCGCTGACCCTGCGGAGGCAGCTTGGGACTCTTCGACGGCCTGCTCGGCTTCCTCAGCCACGACGTCGGGATCGATCTCGGAACCGCCAACACGCTCGTCATCGTCCGCCACCGTGGGATCGTCATCAGCGAGCCGTCGGTGGTTGCCATGGACACGCGCACCAAGCGCGTGCTTGCGATTGGCGCCGAGGCGAAGCGGATGGTCGGCCGCACCCCCGCCAACATCGTGGCCATCCGGCCGCTGCGTGATGGCGTCATCAGCGACTTCGACGTCACCGAGCAGATGATCCGCTACTTCATCAAGAAGGTGCACGACCGATATGCCCGCATCCCGCGGCCGCGCGTGCTGGTCGGGATCCCTTCCGGCGTGACCGAGGTGGAGAAGCGGGCGGTGCGCGACGCCACCATGAACGCCGGAGCGCGTTGGGCGCGCCTGATCGAGGAGCCGATGGCGGCGGCTATCGGTGCTGGTCTGCCGGTGGCGGAGCCGTCCGGCTCGCTCATCGTTGACATTGGCGGCGGGACGACCGAGGTGGCTGTCATCAGCCTGGGTGGGATCGTCGTCAGCCGATCGATCCGAATCGGCGGCGACGAGATGGACGTCGACATCGTCGGGTTCGCGCGGCGCGAGTACAACCTGCTGATGGGCGAGAGGACCGCCGAGGAGATCAAGATCGCCGTCGGCTCTGCCTACCCGAACGCCAGCGACCGCACCGTGACCTTCCGCGGCCGGGACCTGCTGACCGGCCTGCCACGCAGCATCGAGGTCGGCAGCGACCAGATCCGCGAGGCGCTCGAGCCCTCCGTGGCTCAGATCATCGAGGCGATCAAGGAGACGATCGAGGAGACTCCGCCAGAGCTGGTGGCCGACATCATGGACCAGGGGATCGTCCTCGCCGGCGGCGGCGCACTGCTGGCCGGGCTCGACAAGCGCGTTGCCGAAGCGACGCAGATGCCGGTTCACATCGCCGACGACCCGCTCACGTGCGTGGTGCGCGGGACCGGGCGCGTGCTCGAGGAGCTCGACAGCCTGGAGCGGGTGCTGGTCACCGAGCAGTTCACCCGCGCTCCGCGCTAGGCCGATGTTCGGCAGAAGCCCGCATCGCCGGACCAACGCCGGGCTCTGGTTCGCCGTGTTCACGATCTTTTCGCTCGTGATGCTGCTCGCGTCGCGCACGGAGCAGGCCGCGGCCCTGCAGCAGGTGACGGCCCGAGCGTTCGATCCGGTGCGCGGCGCCATCGCCGGGATCGGAGATGGCGCGGCCGGACTGGCGGGGGCGATCGGAGAGATCGATCGGCTGCGCAGTGAGAACGACCGGCTGCACGACCAGCTGGCGGGCGCCGAGCGGCGGGTCGCGGAGCTCACCGAAGCCGCGCACGAGAACGCGCAGCTGCGCGACCTGCTGAAGATCAGCAAGGCGCTCGACATGAAGGTCCTGCCGGCACGTATCACGGGCCGCGACCCCTCGAACTTCGCCTGGGAGGTCGGGATCGATGCTGGAACCCGGGACGGCGTGGGCGTCGGCATGCCGGTCGTCGCGAGCGCAAGCGGGACTGGCGCGCTGGCGGGCACGATCGTGCAGGCCAGCGATGCGAGCGCGCTGGTGCGCTTCATCGTCGATACCCGCTCCAGCGTCATCGCGGTCGACCAGCAGACGCGCGCTCTGGGCGAGATCACGGGCCAGCTCGGCGGCCAGCTCCTCTTTGTCAAGGTCCCGGTCACCGAGCGGCTGGCGGAGGGCGACACGGTGGTGAGTGCCGGTCTCTCAGTGGCCCCGGATGCACGGAGCGCGTATCCCAAGGGACTGCTGATCGGACGCATCGGGGCGGTCGAGACCGATGCCAACGCCCTGACCCAGACCGGCTTTGTGCGCCCGGCCGTCGACCCGCGCGCGATCGAGCGCGTGCTGGTGGTGCTCGAGTTCACACAGGGCTGAGGGGTCAGCGGCTGCGCGGGTGCGTCCACGCACATGGCTCCTTCGGACGCCCTGCCCAGCGGACCATCGCGCCATAGCCTCAGGCCGGCCGCGCGGATACGGTGGATCGGTCACCCAGTGTCCCCATCGGGAGTCTCATTGCCGGTCCCCAAGCGCGCTCTGCTCGTCGCCACCCTGCTGATCTCCAGCGGGGTCGTTGCCGCCGCCCCGACGCCGACCCGGGCCGCCGCCCAGAAGGTGGCCATCATTGTGGGGCCGACGGCGATCAGCACGAGTCACTACGTGGTATGGGCCGACCAGATCGCAGCGACCGCCAGCGCCGCCGGCGCCACCGTCGTGAAGGCGTACTGCGCGAACGCGACCCCCGCGAAGGTAATCGCGGCCGTGCAGGGGGCGAACATCATCGTCTACCTGGGGCACGGGAACGGCTTCCCGAATCCGTACAGCCCGACGCTCGATTCGAGCAAGGTCAATGGCTGGGGGCTGGCCAAAGGCGGCACCACGTGCGACGACAAGAATCTCGTCTACTACGGCGAGGCCTGGATCAAGGCCAACGCGCGTCCGGCCCCAGGATTCAACATGATCTACTCGAACGCCTGCTACACGCCTGGCGCCGGAGAGACGCGCGTTGGACAGACCGAGTTGATCGCCAAGACGCGAGTCGGCTACTACTCGCGCACTGTGCTGGGGATGGGTGCGGGGGCCTACTTCGCGAGCGACCTCGGTTCTGGGAAGCTGGTCGACCTGATCCTGCGCAATCCGACCATGACTTACGGCGATATCTTCAAGGCCGGGAACGGCTACAGCGCGTTGGCCCTGCGTACCTTCACCCACCCCAACACGAGTGCGCCCGACCAGGTATGGATCCAGAGAACGACCAGCGCGTATCTCGGCACCGACTACTGGTACGCGTTCGCCGGCAACCCGGCCAAGGCGCCCGGCAGCCCGCAGTTTGGATTGCCCAGCTGGCCGGCGTATGCCCGCAGCTCTCAGGCCGCGGCCGAGGCGTACGCATACCGCGTGCTCCAGGCTCGCTACGCGGCCGACTGGCGCACCGGGCCGCCGCGCTGGGGGCGCAAGAGCTGGGGCGA
>JALYSK010000155.1 GCA_030854805.1 Chloroflexota bacterium
CCTCTCGGATGGGACGGACGGCCAGCACTGCGCGCACCTGCCACGCCGCCTGGGCCCCAGCGCCGATCTGAGCCAGCACGGAGGCGTCCGCTCGTGCCAGCAGCCTCGTGGCGGCGCCAGTGCCAGCTCCGGTGCGCATGGCGGTCAGCTCGGCTCCGTCGAGCAGTGCTCGCGGTGCCCCGGTTTCGGCGTCGATCCACAGCAGGATCGCCTGCACCGTGGGCAGGCCGCGCGCCGCATTGGCGGGCGTCACCGTGACGAGCTTGACCGATGCGCCCAAACCGCCACGCCTGAGGCCCGGCATCAGCAGCAGGTCGCCGTTCGGCATGGCGACTCGCGATCGCGCGGGCGACGCATCGCGGCCGCCGGCCACGTCGCGGTAGGCCTGCTCGACTGCGTCGATCAGATCGAGGACCGGCACCGCGGATCGGACCGCATCCGCATCGAGAAAAGGAAGGGCGGGCATCAATTCGGACGGGTCTGGCGCAGGGGGGTAAGGTAGGAGACCAGGCGCATCGGTTTGCCCATCATGCCACGGCGCAGCGCCACGGCATGGCGCTTGCGTAGGAGGGTCGGCATGCTGCGCACAGCCCGAGACGAGATCGACGCGCTCCTCTGGATCATCCGCACGATTGTGCTCGCGGCGCTGGTAGGGGCCATCTGGCGCGAGCTGAGCAAGCCGCTGGCTGAGCGCGCCTGGCACGGGCGGCTGCTGGGGGTCGTCCCGTACGACCTTCGCGTCCCCACCCTCGCTCGCCTGCGCGACAGCTACTTCAATACCCGGAGCAATGCGCTCTTCACATCGCAGCCGATCGGGGTCGGCTGGTCTGTGAATATCGCGGCAGTCCTGAAGCGGCTTGGCGTCATCGGGACACGGACCCGCCGGCGGAGCGGCTGAGCCAGCCTCCGCCCGGGACGGTTGGAAGCGGCCGGAGGCGCTAGCATCGGCACCGATGAATCTGTTTCCGGTGCTCTTGGTCGCGCACGTCAGCCTGGCGATCGCCCTCCTGCTGCCGAGCGTAGTCCTGCCGTTCATCCTGCGCGGCGGTCGTGAACCGGGCGCCGTGGCCGAGTGGCTGGTGGTGGCGCAGGGCAACGGGACGCTCCTGATCGGGCTCGGCCTGGCCGTCACGGGAGCCGCGATGCTGGCGATCCTCGGCCCATCCCTGTTGCGTCAGCCATGGTTGCTGGTGGCTCTCTTGCTGTACGCCATCAACCTGCTGGTCGCGGGCTTCATCAGCCGTCCCAACCTGCGGCGCCTCATCGGGATTGGCGCCAGCGATGCCGCGACATGGCGGCGGCGCGCCCGGCAGCAGCGTTACGTGGCGTACGGCATGGCCGCCGTCATCGGCGTCATAGGCTTCCTGATGAGCACGAAGCCGCAGCTGTGGTGACCGATCAGAAGTGCAACGGGAGGGGCCGTCCCTGGATCCAGTAGATCGCGACCAGGATCAGGAGGATGGCGGCGACAAAGATCAGGAAGGGGCGCAGGACCTCCATCATGGCTCGGCTCCGAGTAGTTGTACCGATTGTACGTCCGTGCAGTGCAATATCATCGGTTTAGAATCCAGAGCGTGACCCTCCAGCTCTACGACGTACGCCGCGGTGGGCGCTATCCCTTCGAGCCAATCGGGAACGGGCCGGTGGGCCTCTATGTGTGCGGCGTCACGCCCTACGACACCGGCCACGTGGGGCACGCTTTCACGTACGTGAGCTTCGACATCCTGCATCGGTACCTGGAATACCTTGGCCATGACGTGCGGTATGTCCAGAACGTGACCGATGTCGACGACGACATGCTGCGCAAGGCGCGCGACACCGGCGAGGACTACCTGGCGCTCGGCAACCGTCATCTGACCACCTTCCTGACCGAGATGGCTTCGCTCAACTGGCTGCCGCCCGACGTCCTTCCGCGCGCGACGCAGCACATTCCGGAGGCGCTCGCGCTCATCACGCGCCTCATGGAGCCTGGACATGCCTACGCGGCGGAGGGGCACGTTTACTTCTCGATCGACTCGTGGCCGTCGTATGGCGAGCTGTCCCGGATCCCGCGCGAGGCCATGCTTCCGATCGCCAATGAGCGAGGCAACCTGCCGCAGATGCCCGGCAAGCGTGACCCGCTCGACTTCGTGCTGTGGCAGCGATCGGCGCCCGACGAGCCATCCTGGGAGTCGCCCTGGGGGCCCGGTCGACCGGGATGGCATATCGAGTGCTCCGCCATGTCGATGCGCTACCTCGGGAACCGGTTCGAGATCCATGGGGGCGGCGCCGATCTGATCTTCCCCCATCACGAATCCGAGCTCGCGCAGTCGGAGGCGGCGACGGGAGAGCGTCCGTTCGTCGCGTGGTGGATGCACGCGGGGATGCTGCGTCACGAGGGGGAGAAGATGAGCAAGTCGCTTGGCAATCTGGTGCTGGTGCGCGACCTGTTGCGCTCATACCCGGGCGACGCAATCCGCCACTACCTGCTCACGCATCACTATCGGCAGGAGGTCGACTATGACGAGGGCGAGCTGGAGGGCTCTGCGATCATGGCGGCTCGGCTGCGCAACGCCTGCCTGATCGCCGAGCAGATCGCGCCCTCCGCAACGTCGTTGGCGGATCCGACCAACCTCCATCCGATGGTGGCGGAGTACCGGAGCCGCTTCCTCGCGGCCATGGATGACGACCTCGACACCTCCACCGCCCTGCGAGAGCTGCATGCCCTCGCCAGCCTGTCCGAGACCGAGACTGATCCAGGGCTCCGCTCGCAGGCGGGCTGGATGACCAGGGAGCTCGGGGCTCGCATTCTCGGCATGCGCCTCGCAACCATGCCGGCGACACATGAGGTTGCAGCCGAGCGCATGTCGGCGTGACGCTTCCACCGGAGGAGGGCGAGGACCAGGTCCCGGTGAGCGTCCGGCTCGGGACCGTCGTACCGCCGGAGGATCCGGAGGACTGGTCCCGGCCGCTCACCTGGGTCGCCGCAGTCGGCATGCTGGCCGGTCCGCTAGCCGCGGTCGTATGGCTCGAATTTGCGCGGCCCACCGGATCGGGATCACTCGTGCCGGGGGCGGTCACGATCGCCGTGGCATTGGTCGCGGGCGCGGTGGTGACCGGAAGCACGCAGATAAGCCGGAGCTGGGCGTTCGCCGGAACGCTGGGTGCCGGCCTCTTCGGAGCCCTCCTCACCGTGCTGGCGGGCACCGTGCTGGCCGGCGAGCGCCAGTTCGGCGTTGCCTCTCCCACCCTGGCACTCTCGTTCCTGGCAGCCGTGGCCGGTACCGCCGGAGCGCTGACCGCAGCTCTGATTGCGTTCGGGCTGGCCGATGCTGCACGGGGCTGGCGTCGGTGGCTGCCCTCGGGGGCACTCGGCATCGCCGCGGCGGTGATCGTTGCCCGCCTCCTGGCGGGCCGTTAGTGTCGACCTTGATGCCCGCTCGCACGCCGGAGTCGGTCGCATTCGAACTTCGACTTCGGGGTCCACTACCACCGCCGCGCCGGCCTCACCGATCCGCTCTCGACGATGGGATGCGGCGGCTCTGGAGCTCCTCACCGCTGCGCTACGCGGCCCTATCCGCACGCCGCTGCTGATGCTCCAGGCGGAGGAGGATCGGATCTGCCCTGCCGCCGACAACGAGCAGCTCTCCACCGCGCTGAAGGCTCTTGGCAAGGAGGTCGAGTACGTCCTCTACCCGGAAGAGCACCACGAGATGAAGAACTCCGGTCGGCCGGATCGGCGCATCGACCGGATGGAGCGCACCGTCGCCTGGTTCGACCGATTCCTACGCGGCTGACTTCCGCGAGAGGCGCTCCGCGAGCCCGCCGATCGTCAGCGCCAGACCGAGACCGATTATCCCCAGGGCGCCGACGAGTCGGAATGCCTCGCCGCCAAAGGCCGTCGCGAAGGCCAGATAGGCGACGACGCCGCCGGCGGCGATCCCCGAGCCGATCCATTTGAAGGCGGGCGCATCGGCGATCCAGCCAGCTGCATACATGCCCAGGCCGAGGCTGAACGGGATGCAGGTCCAGAGGTAGCTCCAGGCCGTCCATCGGTCATTGAGGCTGGTGTAGAGGAGCGTCGCCCCGACCGCCGCCAGCATGACGCCGGGGATCACCATCCCCGCTCGCAGCCGCCGGTTCTGACGACCCACGAACCCGGGCACCAGGAAGAAGAGCGACAGGACGATCAGCGCGGCCGGCCACCAGGCCCACACCTCGGGACTGATGCCGAGCCCTCGAATCCAGCTCTCCAGCAGGTCGGAGGCCAGCACCACGACCCCGATCAGCAGCAGCATCAGCCCGATGAGCAGCTCGATCGTTCGGCTCATGCCGCCGAGTATAGGAGGTGCCAAGATGGGCCCGATGCCCCAGCCGAATTGGCCGAAGACCCTGCTTCGCGTGCTCGGGCGGCGGCTCGCGAAGACCCGCGGCCGGATCAGCATCGCGGGCCCAGCAGCCCCGATCATCATTCACCGCGACCGCTGGGGCATCCCTCACGTCGAAGCGGGCTCCGACCACGACGCGTGGTTCGGGCTCGGCTTCTGCCACGCGCAGGACCGTGCCTTCCAGCTCGAGACCCTGCTGCGCGCCGGTCGAGGGACCCTGGCCGAGATGGCCGGACCGGCGGCCCTTCCGATCGATCGGCTCTCGCGGCGGCTCGGCTTCGCGCGGACGGCTGCGCGCCAGGTCATGCTCGTGGCACCCGACGTCCGGGAGACGCTCGAGGCTTACGTCGGTGGCGTCAATGCCGGGCTGGCGGAGGCTCGACGACCGCACGAGCTCGTCCTGCTGCGGAGAGCCCCGACCACATGGCGCGTGACCGACGTGCTCGCCTTCGCCGGGCTCCAGAGCCTGGCCCTCTCCGCGAACTGGGATTCAGAGCTGGCACGCTTCAAAGTGCTCACGGAGGATGGCCCGCGGGCGCTGGCCGCGATCGACCCGACCTACCCGGAATGGCACCCCGTGACCTCGCCCGTCGGCGCCGTCGCCGGACCGCCGCCTGGCGCGCTCGCCGCTGACCTGGCCGCGCTGACCGGTCTGGTCGGCGGGGCCGGCGCGTCGAACGGCTGGGCGATCTCCGGCTCACGGACCGCCAGCGGCCATCCGATCCTCGCCAACGACCCGCACCTGGCGAGCCAGCTGCCGGCGCAGTGG
>JALYSK010000001.1 GCA_030854805.1 Chloroflexota bacterium
ATATCCAGCACCCGAGAGGCGGCGCTGGCCGCCTCGAGTGCGCCGGCAAGGTCACCACGATGCCGCTCGCGTATCCGCGCCACCTCGATCCAGGCGGTCGCCGCGTCGAGCGAGGCCCGACGGGTCCCGTCCCGCCACAGCTCCTCGGCGCGGCCCGACTCGCCGGCGGCGAGCAGGAGGCGGGTCGCCAGGCGTCGAAGGGCGGAGGCCTCTGCCGGATCCCCGCACGCTGCCAGGCCCGCCTCCAGCAGCTCCAGGGCATCGGCGGCTGCACCCAGGCGCAGCAGGTCGATTGCCATGCCGTGTGGGTCGAGCAGGGTCGCCTCGCGCCAGGCGCCCGCCCGAAGCCGGAGCACCTCGGCCTCCAGCAATGCGAGCGAGACAACGTCCTGCAGGTTGTGATCGAGCACCTCTGCCAGCAGCTGCGGCGAGCCGCCGCGCAGGTAGTCGAAGTAGCGCCCGGGAACCTCGCTGCCGCCAACATCTGAGTCGCGCCGGACGCCAAGCACTCCCGATTCGACCTGGCCAAGGCGGGCGCCGCCAAGCCGACGCCGCCAGAGCCGCCGTGCGACAGGGAGCAGGTCATCGTGGGCATCGGGCAATGCCGCCTGCTGCTCGAAGAGGCCGTGCACAGTGAGCCGGCTCGCCAGCATTGGCAGGTCGAAGGCGCGCCCGTTGTAGGTGACGATGCGGTCCGCGCTGGCCAGCTCGGCTGCCACGCGTCGCAGAAGGGCCGCTTCATGGGGGTAGTCGGGAAGCAGGTACTGGCGCACCACGATCTGCTCGGCTTCGAGCCACGCGAGCCCCGCCAGGAAGATGACGGTCCCGGCGCCGGTCGAGAGGCCGGTCGTCTCGGTGTCGAAATAGCACGCCCTTGGGAGTCGTCCGAGCGCCGCCGCCACGGCCGGCGGCAACGCGACACGTCGCTCGACGAGCAGGATCGTTCCGCACGGCTCACGGGTGAGCCGCGCGTCAAACCAGCGCGCGAGGGTCTCCGTGCGATCGGCGACCGGCGGCGGTGAAACACCCGGTGCGCGTTCCGCGCGAAGGCTTGCCAGCCGCTCGGCGAGGGTACGCCCAGCCATTCAGTCCAGGGCCGCGAGGAGCTCGGCCGCCGCCGCCTTGCCGCGGGGTCCAACCTCGGTTGCCGGACCTACGCACGACGGACAGCCCTCTGCGCACGGACAGTCGGCCACCAGCCGCCGGCTGGCGTCGACCATCTCACCGAGGAGCCCGAAAAGACGCTCGGCCAGCCCGACGCCGCCCGGCACGGCGTCGTAGACGAAGAGGGTCGGCCGCTGCGTGAATGGCGCCTGCGCCTGGGCCAGCACCCCCAGATCGCGCGTGTCACACATCAGCAGCAGCGGCGCTGTATTACGGGCCAGGCGCGCGAGTCCGATCAGCGCGCCATCGAGCGTCTCTCGATCGAAGCGCGCCACAGCCGCATCAGGCACGACCAGCCACGTCGCGGCCGTGTGCATCTCCTGCTCGGGCAGATTGATCGGCCCCCAGCCCACGTTCTCGTGGGTGTGGAACTTGATCTTCTTGAAGAGGGTCGCGTGCCATGCGACCATCACCTCTCCGCGGGCGCGCTCCGCATCCGCATCGGTCTGGTCGAGCACGTCGAGCACTTTGAGCGTCACGCCGAGGTCGGCATCGGTGTAGTAGTCGACATCGACGAGGGTCACGTATGCCTTGCGCTCGGCCCAGTCGAGCCGGTCGACGTGGAATCGGACACCGGCGTGGATGTAGATCGCCTGCTCGTGAACGAGCATGGGAGCGGCGAAGAGGTCGACCTCGCCGATCACCCGGTGCCGCTCGCCGGTGGTATCGACGATCACGACGTTCTCCTGAGCGGCGCTGCGCAGGCTGAACGAGCTGGCGGGAAAGTTCTCCTGGCTCCAGTAGTAGCGATCGTCGCCGGCACGCCTCAAGAAGCCGTCCTCGGACAGCACGTCGAGCAGGGTCGCCGTCTCGTCGAGGCCGAAGCGCTCGTCACTCGGTACCGGCAGCTCGAAGGCGGAGGCCTTGAGGTGATCCAGGAGGAGATGCAGGTTGTCGGGATTGACCAGGCCGTGCTCCGGCGATCGATCGAAGAAGTAGTCCGGATGGGTCGCGAGGAACTGGTCGATGGGCGCCGAGGAGGCAACCATCACGCTCAGGCTGGTGCCATTGCGCCGGCCCGAGCGGCCCATCTGCTGCCAGCTGCTGGCGATGGTGCCCGGGTAGCCGACGCTGATGGCCGCGTCGAGGCCGCCGATATCGATTCCCAGCTCGAGCGCGTTGGTCGCCACCACGCCGCGCACTCGGCCGTCCCGCAGGCCGCGCTCGATCTCGCGCCGCTCGTTGGGCAGGTAACCGCCGCGGTAGCCGTGGATCACCGAGGCGTGGCCAGGCTGGGCCGGCAGGGACTCGCGGAGGTAGGTGGTGAGGACCTCGACCGACGTCCGGGAGCGGGCGAATACGATCGTCTGCACGCCGTCGCGGATGAGTCGTTCGGCGAGCCGCTGGCTCGTGAGGAGCGAGCTCGCGCGAATCCCCAGCTGCGGGTTGACGACGGGCGGATTCACGATCACCACGTGCTTCCGGCCGCGGGGCGCGCCGTTGTCGTCGATCAGCTCCACGGGCGCCTCCAGCAGCCGCTCGGCGAGCTGCTGCGGGTTGGCGATGGTGGCGCTGGCACAGATGAAGATCGGGTCGGCGCCGTAGTGGCGGCAGATGCGGCGCAGCCGACGGATCACGTTCGCGACATGACTTCCGAACAGGCCGCGGTACGTGTGCAGCTCGTCGATCACGACGTACTGCAGGTTCTCGAACAGCTTGAACCACTTGGTATGGTGCGGGAGGATCGCGGCGTGCAGCATGTCGGGGTTCGTGATCACTACCTGCCCCGCCGCGCGCACGACGCTCCGCACGTTGGCCGGCGTGTCGCCGTCGTACGTGCTCGTCTTCAGGCCGATGCCGCTCGCATCCGCCAGCGAGCGCAGCTCCGCCAGCTGGTCCGCGGCCAGTGCCTTGGTGGGGAAGAGGTAGAGCGCGCGAGCCGACTCATCACGCGCGATCGCGTCGAGTACCGGCAGGTTGTAGCAGAGGGTCTTGCCGGAGGCGGTGGGAGTTACGACGCACACGTTGCGGCCTGCGCGAGCGGCGGCGAAGGCGGCGGCCTGGTGCGTGTAGGGCGCCTCCACACCACGCTTGCGCAGCGCGCCGGCCAGTCGTCCGTCGATTCCATCCGGCCACGGCGCATGGCGCGGCGCCAGAGGCTCGAGGATGCGATGCGCAGCAATCAGCGGCTGGACGGATGAATCCGCCAGCAGCGACTCGATGGCAGCATCGGCGGTGGCTGGGTGAGCGGTCAGCATCGGTGCTCCTTTTACCGGCGAAAACGAACAAACGTTCGGAGGAGACTAGCACGCCTGTTCGCTTTCGCGGAATAAATGTGGACAATTGCGGCGGTTTTCCTTGACGCTGTGGAAAACCGGTCCGTAGACTGGCCGTTCATATGACCGTCGAAGCTTCCCTGTCTGCTCGCGCGCCCAACCCAAAGCGGGCGGACCGACGCCTGCGGCTGCCTGCGTCGCGTGGTGGGCTGACCTGGCTGGTGGTGCTGCTTCTCGTCGGAGCGTTTCTCGCCGTGCAGCTGGGGCGGCAGATCTACGTCAACTGGGCGATCTCGCGCGAGGCCGACGACATGCGCGCCGAGATCGCAGCGGTCGCGGCTGAGAACGATGCCCTGCAGCGCGAGCTCGACTACCTTCGCTCCGACGCGTACGTCAGCCAGGAGGCGCGGCGGCTGAGCAGTCTCGGGGCGGTGGGAGAGCGGGTTCTCATCATTCCGCCGGGCGCCGAGGCCGCTGTGCCCGCGAACGCGACCACCCCAACCGACGCCTCCCGGTCGCTGCTCGAGCAGTGGCTGGATCTCTTCTTCGGCCGATAAGCGCGGCGTTCTCGACATCGGTCGTTTGTAGGGGCGCTGCGTGACAGCTCGCATGTCGCGCCAAAGACCCTCGTGGCAGTCCGGCCTGCCTCTTCCCAATGCCGCCCGCAGCTGTACCGCAGTTGCCTCGGAGCAGAATGCCGCCCATGGCACGTCGCCTTCGGCGCATCGGCTCGGGCCTGGTGGTCGTGGCGCTCCTGTTCGGCGTTGGCTACACCGGATACGTCGGCTATGAAGCGTCGCGCCAGGCTGTGAACGTCGACGAGCATCGCAGCCGCGACTGCCGAACGCCCGACCTGATCTTTGGCTGGAGCTACGAGGCCATCAACTACCCGATCGCCGATGATGCGGCTCTGCGTCGAGCGAATCCGGACATGACCAACTGCTCCGATCAGGGTGTCGAGGCCGGTCGCGAAGTGGTTACGTCCGATGGGGTTCGGCTTGCCGGCTGGTACATTCCCGCCGCCGATGGTTCAGGACCGGAGGGGCCGACGATCGTCCTGGTTCACGGTTACGCAGGCGACAAGAGCGGCATCCTCGAGTACGGCTCCGCGCTTCACGAGCGGTACAACCTGGTGGCCTTCGACCAACGCAACGGAGGTCGCAGCACGGGCGCACAGACGACGCTCGGTGTCCTGGAGCAGGACGACGTTCGCGCAATCGTCGACTGGGTCGAGCGAACCAAGAAGCCTGTGCACCTCGCGCTCTTCGGAAACTCAATGGGGGCAGCCGCCGCCATCGGCGAAGCGCGCCATGACCCGAGGGTCGAGGCTCTCGCGCTCGACTCTATGCACACTCGGATCGTCTACCAGTTCGAGCAGCGCCTGATGGCGGCGGGTCACCCGGCCTATCCGGGCACCTGGGCCACGTTCCTCGCGACCTGGCTGCGGACCGGCGTCTGGTTCGCTTCGGCCGACCCCGCCGACGCCGTGGCGGATATGGGATCTCGACCGATCATGCTCACCCACGGGACGGCGGACAACGAGGACCTGCCCGCTCGCACGCAGACCTTCTACGAGGACGCGAAGTCCGACGGCCTGACGATCGAGCTCCATTGGTGTCGGGGGGCCGGGCATGGGCATGTCGACGACGTCTGCCCAGGGCAACTCGCAGGTTGGCTCGTCGACTTCTTCGGGCGAGCGCTGCCGAGCAGCTGAGCTTCCTGCCGTCCCGACCGCCGGCCTGCGAGTGACCTACCAGCCGTCTCTCATGACGCTCCCAGACGGCGGCCGTAGAACGAGAGGATCAACTCTCTCACACGGCCAGGGGAGGCAGTCCCCGCAGGAGAAGGAGCTCGGATATGACCACCTCAATCGTCTACCGCATCGATCCTGAAGCCGCGTCACATCTGGTGCCGCGCGGCAGCGTCATCCTGGTCGAGACCGATGAGGGGTCAGATCACCGCTACGACGCCGTCCGCCGCTCCGCCCTGCGGATGGCACGCGCCGCCCAGGCCAGCGTGGTCTTCTATGACCGATCATCGGGATCGCTGTTCAGCGACCCGTACGCGTCCGGACCGTGGACTGCCGATGTCGATGGCCCGCACGGTGACCGCTCGCTGGCGGCCGCCGAGCTGTCGGCACTTGGACGCGAGGCGCTCCGTGGGCAGCTGGTCGCTGCCGCCCGCGCCGGAGTGCCCGCGCGAGCGTGGCTCGCCCGCGGCATTGGCGCTCCTGCCATGGCCGCCGCGGTACGGCGGACGGG
>JALYSK010000002.1 GCA_030854805.1 Chloroflexota bacterium
GTCACGAGGCCGTAGTCCAGGCTGAAGACACGGCCTCGAATCTCGTCCGGCGTGGAACGCTGCAGCCCAAGTGTCGAAAGCATCCACTGCGAGCCACCGCCCATGTGCGCGGCGAAGACCAGGAGCGCCCCGAGCCAGATGCCGGGCGCGATCGGGAAGAGTGCGTAGCAGACCACCACGACCACGAGCGAGGCACGGATTCCGAGCAGGAGCCCGCGGTCCTCCAGGCCAACCACCGACCGCGCCACAAACGGGCCCAGCAGCGCGCCCAGGCCGCGCGCCGCAAACAGGAGGCCGATTCCCGCGTCGCCAGCCCCAAACACGTTACGCCCGAAGACGGCCAGCATCAGGACCACCCCGGTGCCAACCCCGAAGGTCGTCTTCGACAGCAGGAGCGAGGCGACCAGCCGGCTCTTCCGCGCGAAGCCGATCGCGGTCCCGACCGATCTGCCGATGCTGCGCAGACCGGCTTCTCGACCCCGGCCAATCTCGCGTGGCTCCTGGAATGGTCGCCGGATGCCGACGATCAAGAGGGCGGAGAGGGCGAACGAGCCCGCGTTGGCGATGAAGGCGGCGTCGCGCCCGAGCGTGGCAGCGACGACGCCGCCCAGCCCGGCTCCAACCGCCAGCATCGTCCCCCAGCCCGAACCGATCAGGACGTTCGCCTCCGCCAGCCGCTCCGTGTCGACGAGGTTCGGCAGCGCCGCCGAGGAGCTCGGCTCGAATACGGCCGAGCCGACGGCGAGCAAGGCGACCGCCACGAACGCGATCCAGAGCGTTCCCGGATCTCGGGCCAGCAGAAAGGCGAGAGCCACCGGGACGCGGGCCAGATCGGCCGCGATCATGAGCTTGCGTCGGTCGAAACGGTCGGCCAGCGTTCCGGCAATGGGCGCACTGATCGCGAAGCCGCCGGTCTGGAGGACCAGCACGAGGGCAGCGAGGGCCGAGGACCCGGTGAGCTCCAGCGAGAGGCCCAGCAGGGCCACTGTGGCGAACCAGTCGCCGCCAAAGCTGATCAGCTGAGCGGCATAGAGGCGGGTGAACGACGGGTTCTCGCGCAGCAGGCTCAGGTAGGACGCGACGCGCATGGGCCGGCATCATGCCATCGGTCAGGGTTGCCAGGCAGCGGCTTGCGGGTGCATAGTCCTGCGATCAGAACCGGTACCGCAGAGGAGGAGCTTCGTGCAGAACGGCATGCCAGTCCCTCCCGACCGCTGGAGCCGCTGACGAGCTGACGCCAGGCGCTCCGGGGTCGGGACCACCCACCGATCCGCTTTCTAGGAGCGCTTTTTCGTGCATTCCGTGGCATCACCGCCGCGAGCGGCGCCCTCCTGGCTCGTCGATGAGCCCTACGAGGACCATCCGCGCGGCACCCTGAAATCCGGCAAGGAGGCTGAGGTCTTCCTGGTGGAGCGGCGCTTCGCCCGCCAGACGGCTCTCCTCGCCCACAAGCGATACCGGCCCCGGTACCCATCGCGCGGCGAGCTCCGCGCGCTCGGCTTCTCCAACTCGACGGTGTACCGCGGCGACGCGGTCTACAAGGCCGGCTGGTTCCTGCCGACCCGCGACAAGCGCGCGCTGATGGGCGGGACCGCCTTCGGCCATCGTCTCGCTGCGCGGCTCTGGCCCCTCCAGGAATGGGCGATGCTCGAGCGCGCCTGGGCGTCGGGCGCGTCGGTCCCCTACCCGGTGGAGCGTACGGAGGACGGTCTGCTGATGGAGTTCATCGGTGACGCGGGGCAGGCAGCCCAGAAGCTGGTGCAGGCGCGGCTGTCCGCGGACGAGATTGGATCGGCCTGGGAGCAGCTTCTGACCAGCGTCCGGGCATTGACAATGGCCGGGCTGGTGCATGCCGACCTGTCCGCCTACAACCTGCTCTGGTGGCAGGGCCGCCTGGTCCTCATCGACTTCCCTCAAGGGGTCGAGTTCACCACCAATACCGATGCGTACGACCTGCTGCACCGCGACATCGCCAACGTTGGAGCCTGGTTCGGCCGGCACGGCCTGCCCGTCGACGTGGAGGCGACGTATGCCGAGCTGGTGGCCCTCGCCTTCTAGGGTTCAGATCGTCAGCGGGCAGTCGTCAGCGGGCAGTCGTCAGCGGGCAGTCGTCAGCTGGCAGTCGTCAGCGGCGGAGGTTCAGCCCACCGGAGCCGAGGAGGAACGAGCCGGCGAAGGCGGCAAGACCAAGAGTGACGAGGTCGAGACCCCCAAGCGCGACTTTGAGCGCGGCCAGCAGGAAGAGCACGACCGCGACGAGGAGCAGGATCGACGAGGGTGACAGATTCATGAGTTCACCTCCTTCTTATCGACGACATGCGCATGCGCCGTGCCACCGGTCCGCACGGGCCGGCGTGGTTCAGACACTCGAGAACCTGGAGAGGACCCCCACCACCAGGCCTTCGACCACGGTCCAGCCGATCAGGGCGGCGATGATCGCCGGATCGGCCCCGGAGACCGGCGACCCGAAGCCGCCACCGAATCCCTGGGCCATTTTCGCGACCGGCGCCGCCACGGCCTCGCTCAACGAGATGACCAGATCCGGCAGGGTGCCTTCCCCCGGCAGTACATCGAGGTCGATCAGGATGCGGGCGACCAGGATGAGCTGGACCACGGCAAAGCCCAAGACGATGAGCCGTCGGAGCAGAGCCATGGGGCCGCCGCGTCGTTTCCCCATCATGCCGGCCGCATTGAACATGTCGGCCATGTGGAGCTCCTTCGAAGGGCGAGTGTTCGCGCCATGCTAGGCGCTCGGCCTACGGATCGGCCGCCGAACTAGCGACCGCTGCGCGCCGCCCAGACAATCCGCAGGAAGCGCGTATCCCCATCACCCGCCTTGAGGTGCAGCTCAGCGCCACCCGCGGCCACGCCCATCTCGGCCGGGCCTTCCGGCAGCGACGATCCTTCAGCCCGCAGCGTGGCGAGGTCAGCGCCTCTCGCGTCGGTGACGCTCAGCGTCCCCGCCAGCGGGTACAGGAGCGCCGCCTCGTCGTCAGCCAAGGGCTCCAGAACGGCGCCCCCCGCCGGCAGCGTGGTATCGAGGTAGCGACGAAAGGTCGAGAGACTGACCTCGAAAGGCGACCCCTCACCAATCAGCTCGAGCGTCTCGCCGTCGCCATCGGCGTAACCTGGGCGGTCGGCCGCTCGGAGCGCGCCGAACGAGGCGACCGGGATCTCCGGCACCGCATCCGGCCGGTAGACCAGGATGAAAGCCCGCGTGCTCTTGCCCGGCGCACCGTTCCACTCGCGGTGCAGCATGCCGCGCACGCCCTCCGTCAGCCGGGCCAGGTCCCCGTGCGCCATGTAGCCGGTGATCCCATTCAGCGCATCATCGTGATCGACCCGCCCCTCGAGAATGTAGAAGAGGCGCTCGTGATACCGATGCGGGTGATGCCCGATCCCAAACCCCGGCTCAAAGGTCGAGTCGTGGATGGTCACGAACGGGCCAATCTGCTTGACCGGCGCAAATGGCCCGGCGCTCTCGATGGCGCTCAGGCCCGGCATGCCGAACTCGGCCTCTCCAAGCTCGTAGAACTGGTCGGAACCGATGACCTGGAGCGTCGGGACTTCGATCCGCATGTGGTCATTGTCGCGGAATCGCCGGCTTTCCGGGTCGGGCCTATGATTCGGTCATGACGACCCAGACCGGAGACCCGACGGTATCAGTGCTCACCTGCAAGAGTTGTAGAGCGAAGAACCGGATCCGGCCGAGTCCCCACGGCGTCCCCACCTGTGGCAAATGCAAGCAGCCGCTCCCCTGGCTGGTGAACGGGACCGATGCCACGTTCGACACCGAGGCCGATGCATCGGCCACCGTCGTAGTCGACCTGTGGGCGCCGTGGTGCGGGCCGTGCCGCTTCGTCGGCCCGATTCTCGAGGAGCTCTCACGCGAGTACGCCGGCAAGCTCAAGGTGGTGAAGGTCAACGTCGACGAGAACCCGGCGATCGCGCGGCGGTTCGAGGCCTATTCGATCCCGACCATGGTCGTGCTGCAGAAGGGGCGGCCGGTCGATCGGATCGTGGGCGCCATGCCGAAGGGTGACCTGACCGTACGCCTGAGCCCGTACCTGCTGCGTCAACCCGCGGCCTGACGCTGGTGGCGCTCCCGTTCGAGCAGCTCGACTTCGTCTACATGCCGACGCACGACCCGCCGGCGGACGTGGCGTACTTCACCGCCGTCCTTGGTGGACGTCTCATCTTCGCCGTCGAGGGCATGGGTGCCAGGGTCGCCATGATCCAGCTCACCGAAGAGCCGCCGCGCATCCTGCTCGCCGATCACCTCGAGGGGGAACGCCCAATCCTGGTGTATCGGGTGGAGAACCTCGACAACGCTCTGAAGGATCTGGCGGCGCGTGGCTGGGAGCGCGAGCGCACCTTCGAGATTCCCCAGGGCCCGATCTGTTCGTTCATCGCGCCCGGCGGCCAGCGGTTGGCGGTCTATCAGCTCCTGCGCCCGCGGGTGGAAGAGCACTTCGCCGGGCGCAGAGACTTCTGAACAGGCGCGCGCTCCGTCGTGTCGATCGCGGGCTCTCCCGAGCGTCGTCTTCATAGAGAGGCGGGCTTCGGTTAGCCCCGTCCGTACCCTGCGAGGAGATCTGAGATGGCTACCAAGGTTATTCACGTCGAGGTCACCGGCAAGGATGGGGAGGCGATCAAGCGCTTCTACAGCCAGCTATTCGGCTGGCAGCTCGACACCAACAATCCAGGCGGCTATGGCCTGCAGCGTGAAGAGGGCGGCCTGACCGCTGGATTCGGACCGGCTCCCGAGGGCCAGCCCGGGGGCGTGACCTTCTACGTGCACAGCGACGATCCGGAGGGCACTCTGAAGCGCGCCGAGGAGCTCGGCGGGCGCGTGCTCATGCCGCTCACCGAGGTGGCGCCACAGACCACGGTCGCCCTCTTCGCGGATCCCGAGGGCCACGTCGTCGGCATCATGTAGGCGCTCGAGCTCGACGGGGTCGGCGGGAGGAATCTCGCCGGCCTTGTCGCGAGCCAGCCCGGCCGCCTCGCGAATCCGCTTCAGGCGGGCGTGCGTGCCGGGCGCGCGGCGTAGACCGCGCGGGCGCCGCTCAGCCCCTTGAGCTGGTGGATGCCGCGGTCCTCGAACGTGACCGCCGAGCCGGCCAGCAGGTCTCGCGTCGTGGCCGATACGAGCACTTCCCCGGCGGCCGCCAGGGCCACGATGCGGGCGACCGTGTGGACCGCCACCCCGCGGACGTTGTTCGGGACCAGCTCGACCTCGCCGGTGTGGATCCCAGATCGGATCATGAGCCCGAGCTCGCCCGACCCGCTGCAGATCGCATCGGCGCAGAGGACGGCGCGTTCGGCGCTGTCGAAGAGAGCGAGGAAGCCGTCTCCGGTGGTTGTCACCTCGCGGCCGCGGAATCGGTCGAGGTCGAAGCGGACGCGCTCGTTGTGGCTCGCCAGGAGATCACGCCAGCTCGCGTCGCCGATCCGCTCAGCGGTGACCGTCGAATCGACGATATCGGTCATCAGCAGCGTCGCGAGGATGCGTTCGCCGCTCACGGCGACAGCCCGCGCAAACGACCGCATACCGGCGAAATCGAGCGTGACCCACGGCTCGTCACCGATCACCCATGCGTCGTGACCGGACGGGATCTCGAACGCCTGGTCGGGGCCGAACTCCATCTCGGTCCCGTCTTTCATGATGACGTGGAAGCGGCCCGAGAGGACGAAGCCGAGATGGTGGTACTCACAGAGCTCCGTGCCGGCGATCTGCTTGACCTGTTCGCTCCATCGCCATCCAGGCTCGAAGACCGTCCGACCGACCACCACGTCGTCCATGTCGAAGATGTCGACATGGCCAAGGCCGAATGAACGCACTTCATCAGGCTTCGTAAGGTCCTTGCGCTGGAGCCTCGCCACGCGTTCCTCCTCAGGGAGTCCGATCCGCTGCTCCCTGTGAGCAAAGTCTGCCACGCCCGACGCCTTGACGCGGCTCGTGTGGCGACGCAGGCTAGCCTGACCGATGGATGCGATTCCGCCACCCACTCGCCAGGACATGGTGGCCATGCTGGTCACCGAGCATTTCACGCTGCAGGGCGCGCGCTCCGCGACGATCAGCGACGCAAACGGCCGCACCAGCTTCTTCCTCGGCACGATGTCCGGGGTGGTGGTGGCCCTCGCCTTCGTGGCGCAGATTTCCGGCATGGGCGACGCCTTCTTCGTCTTTGCCATGGTGCTGCTGCCGACGCTCCTCTTTATCGGCCTGGCCACCTTCGAGCGGCTCCTTCAGCTCGGGATCGAGAATATCCGCTGCGTGGTTGCGATCAACCGCATCCGCCACTACTACCTCGAGGTGGCTCCGGAGCTGCGCTCTCATTTCACGCTCTCCCCCAATGACGATACGCAAGGAATACTGATGAGCCTCGGCTCGATGCGCGGCAACGTGCGGGCCTGGGACATCTTCGTCACCAACGCCGGCATGGCTGCGGTCGTGAACGCGATCGTCTGCGGCGTCGTGGGAGCGCTCATCGCCTGGCAGCTGAGGCTCGGCATCGTCACGACCGCTGTCGTCGGATTGATCGCCGGAATCGGGCTGCTGGCCGTGCTCGTGACCTACCTCGCGCGCACATGGCAGACGAGCGCCAGGGTGATCGGCACGCGCTTCCCCACGCGGGGAGAAGAGCTCGACCTGTCGCACCTGGCGCCGTCGGCCAAGGAGTAGCCCACGACTTCGAACCCGCCCGACACACGGAGCTCGGAGGCGCTGTGGCGCGCGATTCTATTGGGGGAAGATCCGCGATACCGCCGCGCCCGAGCGTTCCTCCGCCGATTGCCTGGCTCACCGCGCTGCAAGATGTGCTCGGCACCGTTCGCGGGGGTCGGCGCGCCCCTGATGCGGCTGCTGGGCCGCAGACGGTGGGGCAAGAACCCCAAATACTGTCGCTTCTGCTTCACCGTCCTGTCGACTCAGCATGGCGGTGCCGAGATCGAGTGCAGCCTCCTGTTCGCCGATATCCGCGGCTCGACCGCGCTCGCCGAGCAGATGACCCCCGCAGCCTTCCGGGCGCTCCTCAACCGCTTCTACTCGATCGCGGCTGACATCCTCGTCGAGCATGATGCGATCGTCGACAAGTTCGTCGGCGACGAGGTGATGGCGCTCTTCATCCCCGCGTTGGCGCAGGAACGTCACGCCGCGCGCGCGATCGAAGCGGCGAAGAGCCTGCTCCGCGCCACCGATCTAGGAGCGGAAGGTGGCCTCTCGATCCCGATCGGCGTGGGGGTCCATACCGGCACGGCGTTCGTCGGCTCAGTCGGCGAAGGCGGACATACCGATCTCACGGCGCTCGGCGACACGGTCAACGTCGCAGCTCGCCTGGCTTCAGCGGCCGGCGCGGGCGAGATCCTCGTGACCGCTGTGGCTGCGGCGGCGGCCGGCCTGACGCCAATCGATTACGAGCAAAGGCAGCTCGACCTCAAAGGCAAGAGCGCGACCACCGACGTGGTCGTTCTAACGAGCTCGACGGCCCCAGTTCAGCAACGGTAGTCGGCGTCGAATCCGCTGGCGATGTACTGGGTGAGGACGATCCGCCCGCCGGTGAAGCCGCTTCCGGAGCAGTACCGCTTTGCCGTACGCAGGGTCTGAGCGCCGGCGTGCCAGCTGGGATAGGTCGCGAACGCGCGACTGCCGCCAGTGATCTGGCCCCATTGGTAGCTCGTCGAGTAGAAGCCGACGCCGCCAACCTCCACCGATTCGAGATACGCCACCGCACCCTGGAGGACCGCCACGTTGCGGGCACCGTCGGTCCGCCAGCTGTTGCCGGTCTCGACGTCGAGCCACCAGGTATTCGCCGTTGGTGTCCGAATGGCGCCCTGCGGCGCCTGGCCCAGTGAGACATAGGCGTCGACCGCCTTCCGATACGAATCGGCAGCGGCATTCCAGCCGTAGTCGTACGCGCAGTCGAGGCTGTCCGGGTTGCTCGAGCTGCACGCGCGGGGCGTGCTCTGGCCGGTGGGCCAGTGCGTGGACAGCTGCGGACCAGGATTGCCGGTATTGGCGTACAGCTGCGCGTTTGTGCCGGCCCACACGAGCTGGCTTGCGAGACATCGGTTTCCGCTGAACACGATTCCGCCGTTCACGCCAACGATCCCGAATGCCGGATTGCGCGGGTAGGCGCTACCGCATTGCGGATACGAGATGTCGTAGCCAATGCGAGCTCCAGTCGAGCGAACGAGCACGGTGCCACCAGGGGTGGTGCCATCGGGCACGGTGCGACTATTCGCGGCGCGATCGTTCTGGACCCTGATCGGAGGTGCGGCCGCCACGAGCGATGGGAAGGCGAGCACGGCCAACGCCAAAACCGGCAGGGCCAGAAGTCGGGTCAGGGGCATCGCTGAACCTCGGGCTCGGGGACGAGGCAGCACTTGCTCCCCCGCCGGTCGATCAGACGACCACCCCGGAGGCTACACGTCGCCCTCGATGTGCGCAACCCAGGCCATCAAACGCGATGAACCAGGGGTTGCGCCCGCGGCCTGCAGGGCGGAGCATGTGCCCGATGACACCACGCGAAGGCGGTACGGGGCTTGCACCGCCCAGGGCCACGCGCATGATCTGGGTGAGCGACCGCCAGCCGGGCTTCCGCGAGCTCCTCGTCGAGCTCGTGCCTCTTGCCGAGCCGCTGGATCCGCAGGAGGTCGAAACACGCCTGGATGCGGGTGATCGACCGGCGGGCCTCGTCATCGATGGGACCCAGCTGCTCGAGCTCGCGCCGGATCAGCGAGCGTCTGTGCTCCAGCTTCCGCGCGTGCTCATTTGCACCGGGCTTTCCCTGGTGGGCCTGCCCGCCGAGCTCTTCGAGCTGCCGAACGTGGCGATCCTGGCCAAGCCGTTCGCGATCGAGGATCTCGAGTCTGCCCTCGCCTGGGTGATTGGCGCAGATGTCCGGGCCGTGGCGGATCTGGCAACCACTCAGGGGCGACACGACCACGATGTTCCGCCGCACGTGCTGGCCCGGCCCGCGCACCGCCCCCCGGGACAGCACCAGGACGCCTAGCCTTCCTTCGGCTCCAGCTTCAGTGCGGCGGAGTTGATGCAGTAGCGCTGGCCGGTCGGCTCGGGACCATCGTCGAACACGTGGCCGAGGTGACCGCCGCAGGTCGCGCATTTCACCTCGTTGCGAGTCATGAAGAAGGTGCGATCCTTCTCCGTCTCGATCGCCGAGGCATCGGCGGGCTGGAAGAAGCTCGGCCAGCCGCTGCGGGAGTCGTACTTCGTGTCAGAACGAAACAGCTCGGAGCCGCAGCCCGAGCATCGGTAGATCCCGGGAGCGTGCTCGTCGTAGTACGCCCCCGTGAAGGCCCGCTCAGTCCCCTTCTGGCGGAGGATGTGGTATTGCTCCGGTGTCAGCTCGGCGCGCCATTCGGCGTCGCTCTTGGTGATCTTCGTATCCATGCCTAAAGAGTACGCCGAACCGAGAAAGGAGGGCGAAGCTCTGGAGATTCGAGACGCTCGCCCGGCCGAATATGAGCGGATCGGCAAGATCCTGGTCGCCGCCTACAGCGCCGTCGATCCGGAACTTGGCGGGTACGCCGACGACCTGCGCGACGTCGCGGCCCGGGCGGCCGCGGCCGAGGTCCTGGTGGCCGCGGAGCGAGCGGATCCGGTCGGGACAGTGACCTACGTGCCGGGGCCGGGCCCATACGCAGAATGGGAGGACCCGGACGCGGCCGGCATCCGGATGCTGGCCGTCGATCCGGAGTGGCAAGGGCGCGGACTGGGCGCGGCGCTGGTCAGGGCCTGCATCGAGCGGGCCCAGGCGGCGGGTCGGGCGCGGATACGGCTGCACACGACCGACCTGATGGCCGCCGCGCAGCACATGTACGAGCGCCTCGGCTTCCTTCGGACCTCGGAGAATGACTGGGAACCGGCACCCGGCTTCTGGCTGCGCGCCTATCGACTGGACCTCGGCTGAGCGCCCTATCATCGAGACAGATGACCGATTCGGCTCACGACCCTGGACCCGACGCGGCGTCCATTCGCGGCGAGGAGCACGCTGAAGCGGCGCGTCATCCGGTCAGCATCGGCCCGGCGAAGGTGCGCATCGGTACCGCTTCCTGGACCGATCCGACCATGACCGCCGGCGGCGTCTTCTACCCGCCAGGCACCGATACCGCCGAAGAGCGGCTGCACTATTACGCCGACCAGTTTCCGATCGTGGAGGTCGACGCCACCTACTACGCCATCCCCGCCCGCCGCATGGGCGAACTGTGGCTGGAGCGGACGCCGCCCGAATTCACCTTCGACATCAAGGCGCACGCCCTGATGACCGGCCAGCCATCCGAGACGAAGCGGCTCCCGAAGGAGATCCGCGATGAGCTGCCGATGGAGCTCGCCGCCAAGCCGCGCATCTACGGCAAGGATATGCCGCGCGAGCTGTACGACGCCGTGTGGGAGACCTTCCGCGACGGCGTGGCGCCGCTGCACAGCGCCGGGAAGCTGGGAGCGGTCTTCCTGCAATACCCGCCCTGGGTCTTTCCGTCGAACGAGGCCCGCGACACGATCGTCGACGCCAGGGAGCGGCTGGGCGATATCGCGATGGCGGTCGAGTTCCGCAATGCGTCATGGTTCAACGAGAAGAACGCGGAGCGCACCATCCGCTTCCTGGAGAAGTACGAGATGCCGTTCGTGATGGTCGACGCGCCGCAGGGCACGAAGAGCTCGCTGCCGCCCATCGTGGCCGTTACCTCACCCTCACTCGCAGTGGTGCGCTTCCACGGGCGCCGCGTGGAGACGTGGGAAGCAAAGGGGATCCCAGTCGTGGAGCGGTTTCGCTACCTGTACGACGAGTCGGAGCTTGGCGAGTGGGTACCGCGCATCCGCGAGGCCGCTGCACAGGTGCGCGACGTCCATGTACTGATGAACAACTGCTACGCGAACTACGGCACGACCAACGCACGCGAGATCGCGGCCCTGCTCGAGGGCTCAGAAGCCTGACGACCGCGCGCTCCTTGGAAGGTGTTTCCAGGTGACGTCGACACCGGGCTCGGCCAGCAGCAGCCAGAGGCCCAGGAGCGGTAGGGCCAGGTGAAACGCCCAGACCGCGAAACGGGGGTTCATGACCCGGACGTAGTCTACGGGCCGCGGTCCACCGCTCTGCTAGGCTCGGAGTGATGAGCCCCGTGACCGTCGCGTACTTCTACCGCGTGCGCTGGGGCTTCCACGACGAATGGTGGGAGCTCTTCACACGCAACCACTATCCACTCCTCGCCGAGCAGGTGCGCGCGGGCCGCCTGCTCGAGATCCGTGCCTACGGGCCGCGCTTCCACGGCGAGGGGCCCGGCTCATGGACCTATCTCGTCACCATCACCTACCGCGATTGGGCGGCGATGGAAGACCACTCGGACGCCGAGATCGTAGACCGTCTCTTTCCGGACCAGGACCGACACCGATCCGAAGAACAGCGTCGCTTCGAGCTCCTGGACGCGCACTGGGACGTTCCCCTCGAGGAGCGGCCGCTCGGCTAGCGACCCACGCGCCCTTCCGGGGTCGGGAGTCCGTGGTTTTGTCCTTTTACGACCACCAGTCGTACTAAGCACGAATTCCCCGCGTTTCGCGCTCGGGGGAGTCGCCCGCTGAGCGTGAACGCGGTCGCTCGACGCTGGCCGGAGAGCTCGTGCGGTGCCGCGTACGACCACCAGTCGTAAGTGGCACGAATCCGAGCCGACGCGTGCATTTAGTACGACCACCAGTCGTAACGGTACCGGAACCCGGCCGAACCGGGCGGAACGCGCACAGCGGGACCTCGGTTGGGTGCCGCGACATGCGAGCTGTCGCATCGGTCTGGCATCCTGCTGGCGACCCAATGCAGACGATCGACGGCAAGCCCGTCTTCTCCGCCACCGACCTGGTCGGCTACCTGGCATGCGAGCACCTCACCGAGCTCGAGCGTGCCGCGCGGGCCGGGCTGGTCGATCGCCCGATGCGCGAGGATCCCGAGCTGGACGTCATTCGCGAGCGCGGCTTTCAGCACGAGGCGCGCTACCTGGCGGACCTGAGGGCGGAAGGAAAGAGCATCGTCTCCGTTGATCCCGATGCCTACCCGGACGAGACGCCGGGAGATCGCCTGCGCTTGGCGGCGCAGGCAACCGTGGCGGCTATGGAGTCCGGGGTGGACGTCATCTACCAGGCAACCTTCTTCGATGGCCGATGGCGTGGCCACGCCGATTTCCTGCTGAAAGTCGAGACCAGGCCCAGCCGATTCGGGCCGTTCCACTACGAGGTCGCGGACACGAAGCTCGCGCGCCACGTCAAGGCGAGTGCCCTGCTGCAGATCTGCACCTACGTCGACATGTTGACGCAGATTCAGGGGGTCCAGCCGGAGTTGATGCATGTCGCGCTCGGCGGCAGCGCCCGTGCGGTCGAGCATTTCCGGGTCGACGACTACATGGCCTACTACCGCTCGGCCAGAGCCCGCTTCGATGCGGCGGTCGGGCCGGAGGCCCAGGCGCCCGCATACCCCTCCGCACGCACCTACCCGGAGCCGGTGGAGCATTGCGACGTCTGCCGCTGGAGCGAGCTCTGCACCAAGCGCCGCCGCGACGATGACCATCTCAGCCTGGTGGCGGGCATCACATCCCGCCAGCGCCGCGCCCTTGACCAGCGGCGCGTCACTACCCTCGAGGAACTCGGCGAGCTCGGGCTGCCGATCGCGCCTCCCCTCGAGGGGACGAGCGTCGCGGCAGCGGAGCGCGTCCGTGAGCAGGCGCGCATTCAGCTGGAGGGGCGACGCACCGCCCAGCCGCGCCACGAGCTTCTGCCGGTCGAGCCGGAACGCGGGTTGGCGACGCTGCCCGAGCCCTCGCCGAATGACCTCTTCTTCGACATGGAGGGCGACCCGTACGCCTTCGACGATGGGCTCGACTATCTGTTCGGGGTCATGCGGGCCGATGAGTGGCACGCCTTCTGGTCCTTCGACGAGACGGGTGAGATCAGCCTGGCCGGTGAGAAGCGCGCCTTCGAGACGTTCATCGATTTCGTCATGGAGCGGCTTGCCGCGGATCCGAGCCTGCACATTTATCACTACGCGGCGTACGAGCCGACCGCCATGAAGCGGCTGATGGGTCGTCACGCGACGCGCGAGGACGAGGTCGACCGCCTGCTCCGTGGCGGGGTCTTCGTGGACCTCCTGCGCGCGGTCCGACAGGGATTGCGAGCTTCCGTGGAGAGCTACTCGATCAAGAAGATGGAGCCGTTCTATGGCTTCACACGGGAGATCGACCTGCGCGACGCCGGCTCGAGCATCGTCGCATTCGAGGAATGGCTCCAGCTTGGCGAGGGGGAGCGTCCCTCGTCCGACATCCTCGACCGAATTGAGCGCTACAACCGCGACGACGTGGTCAGCAACGCTCGCCTCCGCGACTGGCTCGAGGAGCTGCGTCGCGAAATGGCCACCGCATCCGGCCAAGAGGTACCCCGCCCAGCCCCAACGGATGGGGAGGCGTCGGCCGAGCAGACGGCCGCACAGCTCCGGGTGCAGGCGCTGGCGGACCGCCTGACGGCAGGAGTACCGGCGGATCCAATCGAACGGACAGACGAGCAACAGGCAGGCTGGCTGCTCGCGCAGCTGCTCTCTTGGCACCGTCGTGAGGAAAAGTCCACCTGGTGGGAGTTCTTCCGCCTCATGGACCTCAACGACGATCAGCTCGTGGAGGAGGGCGCGCCAATCGGTGGTTTGGAGCCTATTGCGCCGATCAGCGACGTGTCGCGCGGCAAGCGGACCTGGCGATACCGCTTCCCTCCACAGGACCACGAGATCTCGCGCGGCAGCGAGGTATTCGACCCGAGCAGAGCCTCCCACGCCCCCACCGAAGCACCGTGGAAATGGGACGCTGGGACAGTCGCCGCCATTGATCTCGCGGACCGAACCGTCGACCTACGTCGATCCGCCGACCCGGACGCCTCCCATCCGACGGCGATCGTGCCGCTGACTGTCTATCGCACGACAGAGCAGCAGGAGGCGCTCTTCCGGCTGGGCGAATGGGTGGCTGCGCACGGCATCGACACCCCGGGACCGCACCGTGCTGCGCGTGATCTGTTGCTCTCGCGCCCGCCCCGGGTCGGGTTGGCTCCCGGAGAGCAGCTTCGACGCGGCGACGAGACAGCGCTCGACGCCGCGCGTCGTCTCGCGTTGGCGCTCGACGAAGCGGCGCTCGCGGTCCAGGGGCCGCCGGGATCGGGCAAGACCTTCACCGGTGCCCGCATGATTTGCTCGCTGCTGGCAGCCGGCAAGCGGGTTGGGATAGCGGCTACCAGCCACAGAGTGATCGCCAACCTGCTCGCCGAGGTATGCCGCGCAGCCTCCATTGAAGGCGTTTCTGTACGCGCCGTTCAGCGCGTCAACGAAAAGGAGCTCGTGCTCGAGCACGACCGCGTCGCGCACGGAAAATCAAACGCGGCAGTCCTCGATGCCCTCGCTTCAGGTGAGGCAAATCTCGCCGCCGGCACCGCGTGGCTCTGGTCGCCTTTGGCAATGGCAGGCGCGGTCGATGTGCTCTTCGTTGATGAGGCCGGCCAGATCTCGCTCGCCAACGTTCTGGCGATGTCCGAGGCGGCAAGCTCGCTCGTCCTGCTTGGCGATCCGCAGCAGCTCGACCAGCCACTGCAGGGTTCGCACCCACCCGGTGCCGATCGCTCAGCATTGGCCCATCTTCTGGGCGAAGACGCCACCATGCCGCCAGAGCGAGGCCTCTTCCTGGAGACGACCTGGCGCCTGCATCCGGATATTTGCATATTCACCTCGGAGTCGTTCTACGACGATCGACTCGTCTCCGAGCCGGACCTGGTGCAGCAGCGGCTCTCGGGGACGGGCCTTGCGGACGGCACCGGCCCGCGGATGCTCGAGGTGGAGCACCACGGCAACGACGATGAGTCTGTCGAGGAGGCGCGGCAGGTGGAAGCCCTCACGAGAATGCTGGTCGAGGGTGGCGCCACGTGGATCGACCGACATCGCCACGAGCATCCGATCGGCTGGAAGGACGTGCTCGTGATCGCCCCGTACAACGCGCAGGTTGGTGTGATCGCCGGCCTTCTGCCGGAGGGCGCGCGGGTCGGCACAGTCGACAAGTTCCAGGGACAAGAGGCACCCATCAGCATCTACTCGATGGCCACCTCATCGCCCGAACACGCGCCCCGCGGCATGGACTTTCTGTACAGCCGGCATCGGCTCAACGTCGCCACCTCGCGGGCGCGCTGCGTGGCCATGGTGGTTGCCTCGCCCGCGCTGCTCAGCGTCCGGGCGCGCACACCTGAGCAGATGCGTCTCGCGAATGCTCTCTGCCGGTTCGTGGAGCTTGCGCGGGAGTCGCGAGCTAGTTGAGCTGCCCGTTCCGACGCGGGCAGAAATGGCCCTCGGGATTCAGCGGCTGGCCACAGAACGGACAGGCGGGCCTACCAGCCGACACCAATGCCTCCGCGCGCCGCGCGAAGTCCCGCGCCTCCGCCGGACCTATGCGCACGCGCAGCAGATCGGGCCCGTCGGGCTCATCGTCGGGGACCTCGACATAGTCGCCGTCCTCCCGCTGGGTCTGGGCCTCGATGACGACCGAATCGTTGTTCGCGTCCCAGGCCAGCGCCATGGCGCCGACTCGGAAGAGGTCGATGACCGGCTGATTGAGGCCTGACGCCGATTCGCCGCTCGTGGCCGCGGGATCGGCGCTGACGGCGTCAAGCAGCTCGTCAAGCCGGGTGGCCAGCGCTGCGACCTGGGTCTTCTCGAGCCCAACGCTGACGACCGCTCCCCCCTTCCGTGCCTGATGGTGGAAGGCGCGGTTACCCGCCTCGCCGATCGTGCCGATCACGAACTGGTCCGGGTCATCGAAGATGAAGAGTCGCCGTGCCATCTTGCCATCGTAGCGACTTCGCGCGCGCTAGAGTTCGCGGTGCACATGGGCACCATCGCTCGGACGCGGTAGACCGATGCGCAATCGGTGGCGGCGCATCACGGGCCGCCGCATGGCGCGCCCGCTGAGCGGGGGCCCGGCCGGGCCTGGACCGCGGGCACGCGTTCTCCTCGGCTGGGCCGCGGCCGCCGCTCTGGTTGCGCTGATCGCGTTCGTGGTTGGCCGTCCCAGCAAAGATGCAGGCACACCGGAGCCCAGCCCGTCTGGTGCAGCAACGCTTCCGATCGTCTTCGGGACGGCGCTCGACGCCGGAAGCGGAGAGGCGACCCACGCGACCGATCGCTTTGCGGCCGGCGACCTCTTCGCGTATTCGGTGCGACTGGACGCTCCGGTGGGCCGGGACGCCGTGCAGGTGGAGGTGCTGCGCGTCGATGGCGACACGCTTACGGTGGTGCAGGCGGCGGCGGCCCAGGCCGTCTCGGCCGAGAGCCAGGTGATCGCGTTCTCGGTGCCGACCGATACCCTGCTCGCGGCCTTCGGCGAGGGCGAGTTCCTGATGCGGATGTATCGAGATCCCGGCAAGGCGCCCCTGGCAGAGGGCCATTTTCGGCTGATTGGCGCCGGGTAATTGGAAGGGATCGGAAGCGTGCCCGGCCTCCGACCCCTTGGAGCAAGCTGGCGTGCCCGTCAACTCGTCAGTGCGACCCTAACCTCACCGGACTGCACCTGTCAAGAGTTAATTGACCGAGAGTGCCTCACGGCTGAGCTCGTAGGCCCCGCGGTGGTCGCCCGCGTCGGCACGCAGATCGGCCCACTCCCGGAGCACCTCCCGCACGCGCCCGGGCGAGCTGCCCTGCCGGGCGAGGGCGGCAGTCGCGGCGAAACGTAGCTCGGCCGCTTCAATCTGGCCATCGGCGCGCAGAGCTCGTGCCTCGGTAAGCATTGCGGCCAGCTCTGCCAGCCGATTCCCGCTCGCCCGAGCCAGCTCACGTGAGCGGCCGGCCAGCATCATGGCGAGCTCCCGATCTCCTGCGGCGAGGGCAACCTGCGCCTCTGTCTCGGTCACGGCCGCGAGCCAGCGCTCGTCCCCGGTCCCCTCGATCTGGGAGTGGGCATCGCTGGCCAGCTCCCTCGCGCGGGTCACGTTGCCGGTGGCCAGGTAGGCGAGCGCCAGGTCGTTCTCGATCTGGGCCGACTCGAAGAGCGCTCCGGCGGCGCGGAAGAGGGCCATCGCCTGCATTCCCGTGCGGATGGCAGCTTCGAAGTCACCCGTCTGTCGATAGCTGATCGCCAGGTTGAAGAGGAAGGTGGCACGCCGTCGATCGTCCAGGTCGTTGGCCATGCCGCGTGCCTCTTCGAGGTACGAGAGCGAGCGAGAGGGGTCGCCGTCACGTGACTCGACCGCGGCCAAGGCCATCAGCACGCGCATCTCGAAATCGGGTTCGACCTTGAGGCCGCCGCGGACGTGCTCGATCAGGGCCTGCAGCAGGCTGCGGGCGTCGCTCTCGTTGTCGGACTGGTAGAGCCCATACGCCAGCCAGTAGCGCGCGAGCGCGGCATCGGCCTGCTTGCCGAGACCATCAAACAGGCGCGCCGCCTCCGCGGCGGCCGCGATCGTCTCTTTGCCCCGGTCGAGCCGCGCCATCGCTTCGGACATGCCGCGCAGCAGCTCGGCTCGGAACTGATCGTCGACAGTTGTCTCCAGGAGGGATTGATACCCGTCGGCGGCGGCCTGCCATTCGCCTGCCGCGAGCCGCATATCCACCTCGAGCCTCGTCCAGGCGGGGCTCGTCTCGTTGAGAAAATGCGATGGCGGCAGCGCGAGGCGGTCGGAGAGGAAACTCAGCGCCACCATGGACGGACGTGCGATGCCGGTCTCCAGGGCGCTGATGTAGGCCTTGGTGTAGCGCTCGCCGGCGAGCTGCTGCTGCGTCAGGCCGGCCCGGCGCCGCGCCTCGCGAATGCGAACTCCGATTCGGCGGGCCAGCTCGGCGTCTTGCGGGGTGGCTCGGGCGACGGTTCGGGTGCGAGGCATCCGCGACAGTTTACATGCCAAGGCAAGCCCCACTTGACTCGGGGCTCGACAAAGGTACGGGGGGCCGCGGTAACCGCGGTACCGATGGGTCATTGTTCGCTGGATCTATCGGCGAGAGGGTGCCTCCTGAGAGCGGCCAGCAGTTGAATCGGCCGCCGAATAGGAGCACATCCGATGCGGATCCGATCGATCCTGATCGCTTGCTCGCTGGCGGCGTTGAGCGCGATTGGTCTTGCGACCAGCGTCCTCGGCGTGACCGGCGGCGGCCCCTGGCCACTGCACTTCTAACAGATTGGAGATCGGACTCCTACGCCGGGTGCCGGTAGTAGGGGTTCTCTCCCGCCGCATGATCGGTGACGTCCACCACCGCGGTGATCTCCGGCACCGCCTCACGCAGCGCGGCCTCGACTCCCGCGCGTAGCGTCACGTCCACAGCGGCGCAGCCCTGGCATCCCCCGCCGAATCGCATGTACGCGGTGCCGTCGCGCACGTCCATGAGGCTCACCATCCCGCCGTGCCCGCCAACCCCCGGATTGATCCGTGTATCGAGGACGGCCTGGACCGCGCGCGCAAGCGGGTCCCGCCACCCCTCGTTCGGATTGTCCACGCGCAGGCCACCGCCGGTGATCTTCGCATCGAGGTCGATCGTGCTGCCGGCCAGCTGATCGGCGCTGTCCCGGTCGACCACGACGGTGAGGCCGCCGAGGTCGACGGCCACGTCCGCCTCGGTCTGGTCGCGCGGGTCCTCGAGAGCGATCTCATACTGCATCCGCGGCCCGGAACGGCCCGCCACTTTGACGCGCAGCAGTGCGTCGAGGAAGTCGTTGGAGGAGCGGACGCTGTCGATCTTGGCCCGGGCGTCGGGGGTGACGGTGAGGAGCGGCGATGTCATCGGCCACCATGGTACCCCACGCCGTACCATGCCGAGCGGAGAACCGGAGAACGTTGGCAAGCTCGGCTCCTAGCGCCCTTACAGCGACGGCAGTTCCTGTTTGAGCTGGAGGGCCGGCGCGAAAAGATCGCCAACGCGATCGAGCCGCTCCCAGATGGTGTGGATGGTCCACCGGTCGGGTCGCAGCTTCGGATCCTCGAGCTCGTCCCAGGCAATGGGCGCCGAGACCGGGGCACCAGCCCTGGGTCGGACGCCATACGGAGCCACCAGAGTCTTGTTCACCGCGTTCTGCGTGTAGTCAAGGCGCGCCTTCCCTCCGCGCGCCCGCTTCGACCACTCCCAGCTCACCAGCTGCGGCGCGATCTGGCCCACGGCCCGCGAAACCGATTCGACCCAGTCGCGCGTCTGCTCGAATGTGTAGATGGGCTTCACGGGGACCCACACCTGCATACCGCGTTGGCCGGTCACCTTTGGCAACCCCGTGACGCCGAGGTGCTCCAAGGCGGTCCGGTACAGGCGGGTCAGCGCCACGATTTCCTGCCAGCTCGTGTCGTCGCCGGGATCCACGTCGATGAGCGCGTAGCTGGGCCGGTCCGGGGCGTGCGTCGGGCTGGTCCACGGGTGAATCTCGATCGACGCCTCCTGCGCCAACCAGGCGAGGGTGGCGACATGGTCGACCACCACGTAGTCCTTGGTCCCCTCGTGGCCGGTGTAGCTCCAGCGCGTCACCCACTTCGGGGCGTGACCCGGCACGTCCTTCTGCCAGAAGCCCCTGCTCGAGCCGATGCCGTCCGGGTAGCGATGCAGGTTCACGGCGCGATCCCTGAGGTACGGGATCAGCGTCGCCGCAATGCGCGCGTAGTAGCGGATCAGCTCGCGCTTGGTGATCGCCTTGTGCTCTCCCTCCGCCGGAAAAAGGACCTTGTCGAGATTCGTGAGTCGCAGCTCGCGACCGCCGACCGTCCACTCCCCCTCCTTGCCCATCCCGTCGAGCGCGGCCAGCTCGTCCGGTGACGCCATCTCGCCGGGGGCCTGCTTCTTCGATCTCCTCGACCTCTCCGAGCCCGTCGATTGCTTCGATCGGGTCGCCGGCACTTCGGGCTCGGCGACGCTCTGCGTCTTCTCTGACGTCGATGCGGCGGCTGCGCGGCGCGCTCGCGACTTCCGCTTCGCGGCGCGTTCCGCACTGGCGGTCGCCTGGGCCGTGTCGATCGGCTCTTCGCGATGCACCTGCCGTGGGTCGCGGTCGATCTCGAGGCCCTTGAAGGCTGCCTGCCGCAGCAGCCCGTCTCTCGTCCACTCGGCGAACTCGGCGCGGATGACGATGCGCGGCTCGACCCAGCGGGCCTGCGGCAGGCGGGGGACCGGGTCGAGAGGCGATGCTTCGCGCGCGAGGGCGTCCAGCTGACGGCGCAGCTCGGCCCGCATTCGCTCGTTGATCCCACTCCCAACCTGACCGGCGTGACGCAGCCGGTCCCCCTCGTAGACCCCAACGATCAGCGAGCCGAGCTGCGCGTGGCTGCCATGGCCGGGCAGCCAACCGGCAACGACCAGCTCCTGCTCGCGGCGCAGCTTGATCTTCAGCCACGAGCGCGAGCGGTGCCCCGACTCGTAGACCGATGCGCGCAGCTTGGCCACGACGCCCTCCAGCTGCTTGTCGCGGGCAGCCGCGATGAAGGCGAGCCCCTCCCCCACCACGTGGCCGGCGTAGCGCACGGTAGGGTGCGGGCGCAGGACGTCCCGCAGGGCGGACTTGCGCTCCTCGAGGGGGACATCGACGAGCAGACGGCCGTCGTGGTAGAGCAGGTCGAAGAGTTGGTAGGCGAGTGGGATTCCAGCTCGCTCCTCCTTCGAGGCGCGCTTGTGGTCGCTCCCCCGCGGCGTGCCCGGGCCTCGCACCCCGCTCACCTCCTGCAGTAGCGAGAAGCTGGGCCGCCCCTGCTCGTCGAGGGCGACCACCTCGCCGTCGACGATCGCCTGGCGTGCCGCGATCCAGTCGGGCGGGCCGGCGAGGTCCGGGAAGTAGGTCGCCGCGTTCTGCCGGTGGCGCGTGTAGAGCCGCACCTTGCCGTCGCTGATCACCGCCTCGACCCGGTATCCATCCCACTTCACCTCGAAGAGCCAGTCCGGGTTGTCGAACGGGTCCGCGACCGCAGTCGCGAGCATGGGCGGAATGAAGTCGGGCATCGGTGCTTCGACGCCGCGGGCGGGCTCGCGGCCTGCGGCGACGTCGTCATTGGTGCGCCCGCTCTTAACGCTGCGCGGCAGCGCATCGATATCCCAATTCGGATCGGCCGCCTCGTCGCGCTTTTTCAGGAGCAGCCATCTTTCGCGATCGCCGTCACGATCGGTGCGGACGATGGTGAATCGCCCGTGCAGCTTCTCTCCGTCAAGGCGGAACTTCAGCTCGCCCGCCGCGATGGCGCGGGCGGGGGAATCGGTCTCTTCGGGCTCGAAGGTACCCCAGTCCCAGACGATCACGTCGCCGGCTCCGTATTCCCCCCTGGGGATGATCCCCTCGAAGTCGAAGTAATCGACCGGGTGATCCTCGGTGCGCATCGCCAGGCGTCGGTCGGCCGGGTTGAGGCTGGGGCCCTTGGGGATCGCCCAGCTGACGAGCACGCCGTCGATCTCCAACCGGAAGTCGTAGTGCAACGCGGTGGCCCGATGCCGCTGCACCACGAAGCGCCCGCTCCCCTTGCCGGCTTTGCGGCCGGCCGGCTCAGGGGTTTTGCTGAAGTTTCGCTTGGACCGATACGTGTCGAGTGGCATCGCGCCCGATGATGCCATGCGGCTGCCACGCCACGATCCGGCTCACGCGTGCGGCACGGCCAGCTCGTTGAGCGACGCGATGACCCGCGACGCGCCCGCACGCCGCAGGTCATCCGCAGACGCCGATCCGGTCGTGACGCCGATCGCAGTCATGCGGGCGGCAACGGCGGCGAGCATGTCCCAGGTCGAGTCGCCGACGTACCAGGATGCGGAGGGCTCGACGCCGAGCGCGCGCGCGGCCAGCAGGAGCAGGTCGGGAGCCGGCTTGGCGTGCTCGACGTGGCTGCCGTCGACGATGGTGGGCTCCCGAGGCAGGCGCAGCGCCGCCACCGATCGGCCCACCTGCTCCCGGCGGCTCGAGGTGGCAATCGCCCACAAGAGGCCCCGGTCGTCGAGGCTGATCAGCAGGTCGCGTGCACCGGGGAGCGGCTGCGGGTCGCGGTTCAGCTCCTCGTAGATCTCGCCGGCGCGGCGGTCGATCTCCTCGGCGCGCTGGTCATCAATCGGGATACCCGCGTCGTCGGCGGTGCGGCTTGCAAGAGACCGCCCATCCGAGCCGATCAGCGCCGCGACTTGATCCGCGGTGGTCCGGATGCCGACCTCATCGAACACCCGCAGCCAGGCGCGGATCCGGGTCTCGACCGTGTCGACGAGAGTGCCGTCGAGGTCGAAGATGAGGGCCGCTGGCATCGGTCTACGATACCGTTCGATGCCTTCCGAGCTCGCCTGGGCCTTGACGAGCGATCCGGTCCGCCAGTTCGCCGCGTGGCTCTCTGAGGCGGAGGCGGTCGGCGTGCCGCTCGCAGGTGCATTCGCGCTGGCAACCGCCGATCCGGCCGGCACGCCTTCGGTGCGCATGCTCCTGCTGCGCGGCTTCGACGTCGACGGGTTGCGGTTCTTTACGAACCGCGCGAGCCGCAAAGGGCGCGAGCTGGCCGCCAATCCCCGGGCGGCGGCCGTTTTCCATTGGGCCCCGCTCGACCGCCAGGTCCGGCTGGCCGGGACCGTCACCTCGCTCTCCGACGAAGAGTCCGCGGCCTACTGGGCGACCCGTCCGCGCGGCAGCCAGCTCGCCGCCTGGGCATCTCACCAGGGCACGGAGCTCGACAGCACGGCGACGCTCGACGCGCGGGTCGCGGAGCTGGCGTCGCGCTACGAGGGCACGGACGTGCCGCTGCCGCCCTTCTGGGGCGGCTACCTGCTGGCGCCCGACATCATCGAGTTTTGGGAGAGCCGGCCGGACCGACTCCACCACCGGGTCGAGTTCCGGCGCTCCGGGTCACGCTGGAAGGCGCATCTCCTGCAGCCGTAGCGCGGGCCCGCCTATCATCGGTCGACCAGCAGCGAGGGATCGAGATGACGGGCAGGGTCGTAGTCGTGGGCTCGATCAACGTCGATCTGGTCGTGACTTCCGATCGGCTACCGCTTCCCGGAGAGACCGTGCTCGGCGGTCGCTTCGCCCAGCACCCCGGAGGCAAAGGCGCAAATCAGGCGGTCGCGGCGGCGCGAGTTGGTGCGGAGGTGTCGATGATCGGGGCGGTCGGCACCGATGCGCATGGCGACAGCGCGCTCGCCGCACTCACCTCCGAGGGCATCGACGTGAGCCGGATCCGGCGCGTGACGCAGCCGACCGGGGTCGCGCTGATCGCCGTTGGTCGGCGCGGAGAGAATCAGATCGTGCTTGCGCCCGGAGCGAACGACGAGCTCACCGCCGCCGACATCTCCTTTGGTGAGCTGGGCGACGAGGGGGTGCTGCTCACCGATCACGAGATCCCGGCCGCAGTCACGCTCGCGGCGCTGCGCGCGGCGCGTGCGGCGGGCTGGACTCCGATCCTCGATCCGGCACCGGCACGCGCGCTGTCAGCTGACGTGCTGCAGCTCGGACCGATCCTCACCCCCAACGAGCACGAGCTGCTCGTCGCCATCGGTGATGACAATCCCCAGGCGGCGGCAGCCAGCCTGGCGGAACGCAATCGCGGTCCGTTGATCGTCACCCAGGGGCCTGCCGGCGCGCTGCTGGTGGACGGCGATCGCAGCCAGCGATTTCCCGGCTTCGCCGCAGGGATGGTCGTCGACACGACGGGAGCAGGCGACGCCTTTACTGGGGTCCTGGCCGCGTGGCTGGCCGAGGGGAAGCCACTCGACGCGGCCATCCATGCCGCGAACGCAGCCGGCGCGCTCGCGGTGACAGCCGCTGGCGCGCGCGGCGGGATGCCGCATCGCGAGGCCCTGCTGGAGATGATCGGTCCGCCCTGACGCCGCCACCTCCGCTGGTGCTCGAGGCCGATCCGTGGTATGGTCAATTGGACGCTCGCTCTTCAGGCGGGGTCGCCAAAGCAATCGCGGCACCACGGACTCCTCTCAACGTTCTCGGCGAGAAGGTCGCTGAGGCCGCCCGAGAAGGAGTTTCTTCTTTTGTACACGTATGCCGATAAGACGCTGTCTTGCGTCGACTGCAACCAGCAGTTCTCGTTCACGGCCAGCGATCAGCAGTTCTATGCCGACCGCCAGTTCAGCGAGCCGCGCCGCTGCGCCTCCTGTCGAGCCATCCGCAAGGCCGCTCGCGGCGAGACGTCCGGCAGCTCGCACAGCGGTGGCTACGGTGCTCCGCGCGAGATGTTCAGCGCCACCTGCTCGAACTGCGGCCGCGAGGCCCTGGTCCCGTTCCGGCCGACGGGCACCAAGCCGGTCTACTGCAGTGACTGCTTCACCCGCA
>JALYSK010000053.1 GCA_030854805.1 Chloroflexota bacterium
CTCGAGCTCGCGGCGCCGGGCCTCGGCCGCTGACCGGGCCGCCCGCTCATCACGGAGGGCCACGATCTCGTCACCGGCCGCCAGCAGGCGCTCGTCCAGCTGGAGCCCGGCCAGGGCGACGCGCGCAGCATCGACCTGCTCGTCGATCGTCGTCAGCGCCGCGCGCGTCTCCGCGAGATCGGCGAGGCGTCGGTCGAGCACCGCCATTGCGTCGAGCGGTAGAGCGTCGAGCGTCGCGTCGCCGGCCGCGAGGTCGGCCTCGATGGTCGTGAGCTCAGCGGCGAGCGGGCCGGCACTGCGGAGGTTGGCGAGACGAATCGCGCGCTCGCGCCAGGAACGCAGCTCGGCGCGCAGTGTGGACGTGCGCTCGCCGAGCTCGCTGCGCTCGCGATGCGCGGCTATGTACTCCTCCGGCTGGCGGGCCAGGTCGGCGATCTCGCGCCGAAGAGACTCGATGCGGGCGAGAAGCAGGTTCAGCGGCCGCTGGCCACGTGGCAGAAAGACCCCCTCCTGGGCCTGGCGCAGGCGGCGCTCGACCTCGACCGCACTCGTCCGACCCAACCCGGCGCCGGCCCCGTAGATCCGGCCGCGCACTCCATCAGCGGAGAGGGTGTCGAAGGTCTGCAGCTCGGTCAGACCGAACGCGAAGATATTGTTGAAAAGGCCCCGATCGGCGCCGTGCAGGAGCCGGTCGAGCGTCTCCTGCCCGCCCTGGTTGCCATTCGGTGCTCGGACCGCCAGCGCGCCGCCGCCACCGCGATCCCCGTGACGCTCCACAGTCCAGCGCTCGTCGCCGGCCGTGCGCAGCACCAGGCGCCCGCCGCGCCGGCCGCCCGCCAGGGCGGGATACCAGGTGCGACCGTCGCGCGTCGCGTCGAAACCGAAGAGGAGCGCGCGGAGAGCGTTGAGGAGGGTCGTCTTGCCCGCCTCGTTGGCTCCGACGAGCACGGTCAGCCCTTCGTTCAGTGACCAGTGCGCGTCGTGAAAGCGGCCGAACCCATCGATCTCGATGCGCTCGATGCGCATCAGCGCTCCTCCTCCGCCGCAAGCAGGAGATCGACGCCCAGCGCCTCGGCCTCTGCAAGCAGATCGGTGGCGAGTGCCTCGTCGGACGGTCGGCCCTGGGCCAGGTGGCGGCGGCCGCGAAGCGACTCATCGAAGAGCGGCGCCACCGCCGAGCGCAGCAGGCGCCGCCAACGCTCGTGCTCTTCAGGATCGGTGCTACGCGCGCTGCGTCGCGCAACTGCGGCCGTACGCAGGAAGTCGCCGACGAAATCAGGCGCGTCGCGGCGCGTCTCGAGGTCGATCTCCGCGCGCGTCAGGTCACGGACCGACTCGACCCAGCCGAACGGAGGCGTGAGGCTGCGCTCCTCGTTCAGGAGGTCGCGCAGGTCGTCGAGGTAGCCTGGCCGCCCGAGCGTGGCATGAAGGGCCCCTCGGCCGGCGAGGCGCACGCGGACCACGAGCGAGCGTCCGTCGGCGGCGTCGAGCGCGTCACCGAGCGCCTCGCGGCAGGCGCGACGCAGCGCATCGTCATCGGTCAGCCCGTCGATCGCGAGCTCGAGCGGATGCCAGCGCACGAGGTCAGTGGCCACGAACCGTGGCGCCACGCGGCCGGCGGCATCGACCTCGACGACATAGCAGCCGCGCGAGCCGAGCTCGCCAGGGTCGCGCCCCTGCGGGATGCCGCAATACAGGGCCGGCGGATCGGCGAGCACCGGACCGGGCTGATGGACGTGGCCCAGCGCCCAGTAGTCCATTCCCGAGGCACGCAGGTCCTCGATCGAGCAGGGCGCGTAGTTGGCGTGTCCCGGCCGGTCGCCGACGTTGGTGTGCAGCAGGCCGATCGCGAAGGGAGCCGCCGGATCGGCCCGGAAGCCGATGGCGTAGTTGTCGGTTACCGCCGCGCGTGGGTACGAGCGTCCGTGGATGCGGGCGATCTCGCGGCCCTCGCGCAGGACGGGGACCGCCTCGCCGGCATCGGTCCCGAACCGATGCACGAGATCGGGAAAGTCCAGGCTCGGCGCCCAGCTGCGCCCGTCGAGCGGATCGTGGTTGCCGTGGACCACGAAGCTGGCGATGCCAGCAGCCGCGAGCTCGGCCAGCCCATCGCGAAAGCGCGTCTGCCCGAGGAGGGTGGGACTGGCGACCTCGAACACGTCGCCGGCGACGACCACGAAGTCAACGCGCGCCTCGATTGCGGTGCGCACCACCGCCCGCCAGGCATCGGTCGTGGCGCTGCGCAGGACGGCGAGGACCTCGGGCGGCGCCTCCGTGCTCAGCCCTTCGAACGGGCTGTCGAGATGAAGGTCCCCCGTGTGCAGGAAGCGGAACGGTTCGATGGGCGGCACCGCGGCAAGCGTAGCGGATGCGCGCGACAGCTCAGCGGTCGCGGACTGAGAGGCTCAAGGCCTCGCCAGGCCGATGACCCGATCGAGACGGGCACACGCGGACGCCAGATCCCGCCCAAGCGGGGCAGGATCGGCGTCCATCCACGCCGGATGCGGGTGCGGTGCTAGACCGCGCGGCGTCCAGAGAGCAGCTGGAAGAGCAGAACGATGGCCGCGATGACCAGCAGGAGGTGGATCAGCCCTCCACCGATTCCGCCGAGCAGTCCGAGCAGCCAGAGGACCAGAATGATGACCAGAATGGTCCAGAGCATCGGATGTACCTCCTTGTTATTCCCTCGCGGGAAGCCGCCTGATCGGGCAGCGGTGCTCAGGAAACGCACATGCCGTGCCAATTGCTTGCTCAGTCAGCGGGCGGACCGCTTCGCTCGTTGATCAGCTGCACGACCAGCAGAACTGCGGCGACCACGAGCGGCGCAGCTACCGGATCGGGGCGATCAGCGCGGCGAAGGCCATCACGGCGGCCACCACCAGGAGGCAGGCGGCGGCCACGATGGCGGCCTGCTTCATCTGCCAAGGGCCGCCATCAGCTGATCGACGTGGTCGGCCGGCTTGACCTGCGCAAGAACCCGCTCGATCTTCGCATCGGGGCCGATGACGAAGGTGCTGCGTTCGTTGCCGAAGTAGGAGCGGCCGGCAAATGACTTCTCGATCCAGACGCCGAACTGCTCGGCCAGCTCATGGCCCCGATCGGAGAGCAGGCGAAACGGAAGGCCGTACTTCTCACGGAACCTGACGTGCTTCGCGACGCTGTCCGGGGAGACGCCGAAGAGCTGCACCCCCGTGGCAGTCACGCCCCCGAAGCTGTCCCGCAGGCCGCATGCCTGCGCCGTGCAGCCGGGAGTGTCGTCCTTGGGATAGAAATAGAGGACGTAGCGCTGGCCGGCGAGCTGCTCGCTCGAAATGGTGCTGCCGTCGTCGGCGGCGAGCGTGAAGGACGGCGCGGGCTCGCCCGGCTGCAGTCGGGTCACGGACACCTCCTGGCCGTATCGTATCCCACCTCAGCCCATCTCCTCGATTGCCAGGAGCACGGGCGGCAGCTCGCGCGGCAGCAGGCGAGCCGCCAGCTCATCCGCCAGCTCGCCGATCAGCTGGCCGCTCGCCTCATCGAGATCATGGCCAGCGCCGGGAACGAGACGCAGCTCCGGCCTCTTACCGGCGGCAGCAAGAGTCGTTTGCAGCAGCCGGCCCTCGTCGGCATCGACCCAGCCGTCCGCTTCTCCATGGACGAGGGTGACGGACCGATGCAGCATGCTGGCCAGCGCCAGAGGCGGGGTGTGGATCGCCTGCTCCCAGGCGGCGAGGTTCAGCTCGATGGCGCCGGCACCTGGTACATGCAGAACGCGCCACGGCTCGCGCCGATCGGCCGCTTCGATCAGCTCCTCGGCGGCACGGTCGATGGCCGAGACGAGGGCGTGGCCGCCATCGGTCCCCGTGCGGATGCGCTCGGCAACCCCACGGCGCAGCACGTCGCGCCAGGAGCGCGCCGCGCCGGCGACGAGTGTCAGCGCGCTGATCACGGGGTCACCGATGGCAACGCTGATGCCGATCGCCGCCCCCTCGCCATGACCGATGACGCCCGTTCGCCGCAGGTCGAGCTCGCGCCGGCCGCGCAGCCACCCGAGCGCATCGCGGGCGTCGTCGATCAGCGTAAAAAGGTCGCTCCGCTCCCAGGCACCCTCGGACCGCCCGCAACCGCGCTTGTCGTAGCGGAGGCTGGCGACTCCGCGCTCGGCGAGCGCCGCGGCGAAGCGCGACAGCAGCCCGCTCTCGTCCGTGGGCACGAACCACGCCGGGTGACCGCCGCGGTCCCAGCTGCCGTCCCGATCACGGGCAAGGTAGGAGGGCAGCAGGAGGACGCTCGGGAACCTGGCCGCTCCGTCGGGGAGCTGCAGCGTTCCGGCCAGCGTTGCGTCTCCGGCAAGGAAGCGCACCTCCTCTGAGCCTGCCACGTGGCGAGGGTACACTCCGCCAGGCATGACCCACACTGGGCCGCAAATTCGCATGGGCCGCTACCAGATGGACGTCTCACCTGGGCTGACGGGGCATGGCCACCCCTAGGCTCCGATCCTCGGCCTGCTGCTCTCCGAGCTCATCAGCTCCGGCGAGGCGCGGACACTGCCGCTCGCACCCTTCGATCCGGTGCGGTACGTGGGTGAGGCCCATGATCCGACCTGGCTGGAACCATTCCTTGGGGAGTCAGGCCCGTTCCTCGGGGACTGAGCGAGCCTCCGATCAGCCGAAGACGAAGCGGTACGTTCCGGCCGCCAGGCCTGCTCCGACGGCCGACGCGGCAAGGAGGGCCGACGCCACGATCAGCAGCCCGTCGGCGGCACGGAGTCGCTGAGGACGGGCCACGCCGCGGCATGGACGGCTGCCGAGCCCGCGTGCCTCCATGGCGAGCGCCAGCCGAGTTCCGCGCCTGATCGCCGACACGAGCAGGGTCTGCAGCTCACCGAAGAAGATCCTGACGGCGACAGGCGGCGAGCGCCCGGCATCCACGCCGCGGGCGCGGCGCGCCAGCCGGATGATCTGCCACTCGTCCGCGAGGATCGGAAGCAGCCGAAGCGCGGCCAGGGCCCCGACGGCGAAGCGCGGCGACAGGTGCAGCTGCTGCACGAAGGCATCGGCCAGGTCGGTCGGATCGGTCGTTGCCAGGGTCACCACCCCGACGCCAGCAATCGCGAGCAGGCGCAGCCCCAGTGCAAGGCCGTTGAAGAGGTTCTGCCCCCCCACCGTGACGGGACCGATGTGCAGCAGCGTGCCGGCCTGCTCGGGCGCGAAGAGCGCGTTCAGCACTCCGACCGAGACCGCGACCAGCAGGAGCGGCCACGTGCGTGCCAGTAGCACGCGGGGCGCGAGTCCGGTGAGCGGCAGCACTGCGAGGAGGCCGGCGAGCACGACCGCGGGCGTGAGGAGATGGGTCGATACGAAGAGGACCGCCATCAGCAACAGGGCCGCCGCGAGCTTGGCGAGCGGGTTCGACCGTGGCAGGACGCCATCCGGGTCCGGAACCAGCGGCGTGAAGAGTCTCACACGATCGCCAGGCGAAGCGTCCGGTCCGCGAGCGCGTGGGCGAAGTCGCGGTCATGGGTGACGAAACAGATCGCCCGGCCCTCGTCGCGCAGCGCGGCAAGCAGGTCCAACAGCTCGCTCCAGGTGCGTCGGTCCTGTCCGAAGGTCGGCTCATCTAGCACCAGCACGAGTGGTGCGGTCGCGAGCGCGGTGGCCACCGAGAGGCGTCGCTTCTCCCCGCCCGAGAGGGTGAACGGGTTCGCGGCAGCCAGATGCGAGAGGCGCAGCCGGGCCAGCAGCTCGTCGGCCCGGCGGCGCGCGAGGCTCGGCTCCATCCCCGCCCGATGAGGACCGAGCAGCAGCTCGTCGATGACCCGGCGGGTGAGGAACTGATGCTCGGGGTCCTGGAAGACGGTTCCGATGCGTTTCACCAGCTCGCGCGCGGGCCAGCGAGAGATCCGCTCGTGGCCGCGTCCGGGCGCGAGCGCCTCGCCCGCGCGCACAGTGCCCGAGGTCGGCGCGAGTAGGCCCGCGAGGAGCAGCGCCAGGGTCGACTTACCCGATCCGTTGGGACCAATCACGGCCAGCGCCTCCGAAGAGCGAAGTCGCAGGTCGACACCCCCGAGAGCGGGCGCGGAGCTGCCCGGATAGCTGAAGCCGACCTGGTCGGCAAGAATCATCGTCTCCGGGGTCGCGCGCGTTCGGATGGGTGGCCGCGCGACCGGTCGGTCGGGGACCCACACCCCCGCGGCGGCCAGCTCATCCGCCAAGCGGGCGAAGAGCTGGTGCGGCGGACCCTCAGCCTTCACGCCGCCCCCAGGCTCAATCACGACCACCCGGTCGACGAGCGGCAGCCACTCCGCGACGCGATGCTCGACCAGAAGTAGGGTCATGCCGAGGCGCCCGACCAGCGCGCCGATCACCTCGCGAATCGTCCCCGCGGCGCCGGGATCGAGATTCGCCGTCGGCTCGTCGAGCAGCAGCAGCGCCGGACGGAGTGCCAGCACGCCGGCCAACGCCAGACGCTGCTGCTCGCCGCCCGAGAGGGCGTTGGTTGACCGTTGACGGCCGTACCGGAAATCGACGGCGGCGAGAGCGGCGTCGACACGGGGCCAGATCGCATCCGTCGGCAAGCATCGGTTCTCGAGCCCGAAGGCGACGTCATCGCCTGCCCGGCCCATGACCAACTGGGCCTCCGGGTCCTGGAAGAGGATCCCCGTCCGCTCGCGCGCCACGCCCGGCGTCTCGCCGTCTACCTGCAGGTTTCCCTCCTGCTCGCCACCTCCCGACGCATCGAGCAACCCGGCGATCCCGAGCAGCAGGGTCGACTTGCCGGCCCCCGAGCCGCCCAGTAGCAGTACGCGCTCGCCCGACTCGATCCGCAAATCAAGCCCCCGGACCGCCCAGTCCCGCCGCCCGGCGTGCCGCCAGCCCCAGCCGCGCGCCTCGATGGCGGCCGGTGGTGGAGTCATCGAGCCGCCTCGGCAGGTTGAGCGCCTCGGCTCACACCTCGCGCTGGTCGCGACCTGATGCGAAGCCGCTCAGGACCCCGGTCTGTGCGAGGGATCGCACCAGGAACCACGAGCCGATCCCCCCGATCGCGGCGGAGCTCGGGATCACGAGAGCCGCAAAGGCGAGCTGCCAGGCGGGTGCCCATGTCGGGTAGTAGACCGCCACGTCGAGCAGGCTGGCCGCCGCGCCGGCCGCCGCCGCGGCCAGGATGGCGGAGGCGAGTCCCCACCGGCGGTACAGGCCGAAGGCGAAGATCAGCTCGGCGGCAGCACCCTGCGCCAAGCCGTAGCCGATCGTGAGGAGTCCCCACTGTGCGCCGAACAGGGCCGATGCGCTCGCGGCCACCGCCTCGCCGAGCAGCGCGGCGCCCGGTCGCCGCACCACGAGTGGCACCACCACGCCCGGAATCATCCACACCCCGTACATGACACCCTGCAG
>JALYSK010000078.1 GCA_030854805.1 Chloroflexota bacterium
TAGATCGCCTCCGGGGTGGTCTGGAGCGTGTATCCCAGGATCGCACCGCTCAGATCGGCATCGACGAGCGGGGTCCGGCTGCCATTCCACCAATCGAGAGCGAGCAGCCCGCTCTCGCCGGGTGCGAGCGCCGTCGCGCGTTGGCTCAGGACGTCGTGCATCGAACCCGCACGTTCCCCGGAATCCCCGAGCTCGGAGGGCACCAGGTCATGTGCGGACGGAACCCCGGAGCGGACGAACCAGGCAAAGATATCGCCGACCCCGGCCTGCCCCGCCTCATAGCCGAACAACCCCGCTACGATCCCGTCCTCGACCACGCCCGACATGCCGTCGACCAATACCTCTCGCTCGGAGAGGAGCAGGTGGCACGACGAAGTGCCCATCATGATGAAGAGCGTGCCGGGGCCGCTGACGCCGCCACCCAGCGCCGCCGCGTGGGCATCGATCATGGGGCTCCCCACCGGGGTGCCTTCCGCGAGGCCCAACCGTTGCGCCCACTCGCGCGCCAGGTGGCCAACCACCTGTCCGGGAGCAAGGACCGGACCCCGCACCTTCGCCGTATACAGGTTCTCCAGGCCCGGATCGAGGGCTTTGAGGAAGTCGGGCGAGGGATAGCCGTCGCGCTTGTGCCATAACGCCTTGTAGCCCGCCGCGCAGGCATTGCGTGCCAGCGAGCCGGTGAGCCGCCACACAACCCAGTCGCCGGCCTCGACGATGCGTTCCGCCGCGGCGTAGATTTCGGGCGCCTCGTCCAGCATTTCGAGCGCCTTGGCCATGAGCCATTCAGATGACACCTTTCCGCCGTAGCGTGGCAGCCACTTCTCACCGCGTCGTGCCGCGACCTCGTTGATGCGATCCGCCTGCGCCTGGGCGGCGTGGTGCTTCCACAGCTTCGGCCAGGCGTGGGGCTGGGCTCGAAGGGCGTCAATCCCGTGCAACGGCGTGCCGTCGGCCGTCGTGGGCAGGATCGTCGAGGCGGTGAAGTCGATCCCGATTCCCTTCACCGATGCGGCTTCGACGCCGGCCGTAGCCAGGGCCTCTCGCGTCGCGTGCTCCATGGAGGTCAGCCAGTCATCAGAATCCTGGAGCGCCCAGTCATGCGGCAGCGTTGGGCCACCCTCGGGAAGCGACCGATCGATGACCCCACGTGAGAACGGTGCGACTGCCGTGGCGGTCAGGTCGCCGCTCTCCAGGTCGAGCACGACTGCCCGGACCGACTCGGTCCCGAAGTCCAGCCCGAGCGCGTGCCCGCGCGTCATGCCACCGCCCCCGGCCGCGATCTGAGCATGGCGACCCCCTCGCGCCAGGCCCCTCCCGGCCTGGGCTCATATCTCTCCAAGTTGACCGATGCACCCGTCGCCACGCGGCCCTGTCGCACGTTGCTGAGCTCGCCGGTTGCGATCGCCTGGAGCATGACGTTGCCCAGGGCCGCCGCCTCGACCGGCCCGGCCACCACCGGTCGCTCGCATGCGTCCGCCGTGAGCTGGCAGAGGAGCCGATTCTGGCTGCCTCCACCAACGACGTGGATGACCTGAAGCGCGGGCGTGACAAGCGCCTCGAGATCCTCGAGCGTCGCTCGATAGCGGACCGCCAGGCTCTCGAGACAGCAACGAACAACCTCGCCCACCGATTCCGGCACCGGCTGGCCGCTCCGGATGCACGCGTTCCGAATCGCAGCCGGCATGTCGGCTGGACTCAGGAAGCCGGGATCGTCGGGATCAACCAGGGAACGGAACGGCTCAGACTGGCCCGCGGCAGCCATGAGCTCATCCCAGGTGTGATGGGCCCCTTCCCGCTGCCACTGCTTGCGGCACTCCTGCACGAGCCACAGCCCGGTGATGTTCTTGAGCAAGCGGACCGTCCCCGCGACGCCTCCCTCGTTGGTGAACCCGCTCTCGAGCGCATGCGCACTACCGATCGGAGCCTGCAGCTCGACGCCCATCAGGCTCCATGTCCCGCTGCTGATATAGACACTGTGGTCGCCGAGCCCCGGAATGGCGGCCACCGCGCTGGCCGTATCGTGGCAACCGACGGCGACGACCGGTGCGGCGCCGGGTAGGCCGACCTCGGCTCCGACGTCGGGCCGAAGCGAGCCGAGGACCGTGCCTGGCTCGACCAGGCTGGGCAAGATGCGCAACGGAATCTCGAGCGCCGTCAGCAGGTCGGTGGCCCACTGCTGGTGGCCCACGTCGAGACACTGCGTCGTCGTGGCGTGCGTGATTTCGGCAGCCTGGGTGCCGCTGAGCCAGTAGTTGATCAGGTTGGGAAAGGGCAGGAACAGGTCGGCGGCCGCGAGCTGCGGGTCCCGAGCCCGAACCATGCTGTACAACTGGAAGAGGGTGTTGATCTGCATCGGCTGGATGCCGGTCGCCGCATATAGCCTCTGACGCGACATCCGCCGCAGGGCGTGCTCCATGACGCCATCGGTCCGTGAGTCACGGTAGTGGTAGGGATTGCCGAGCAGGCGCCCATCCCGGTCGAGCAACGCGAAGTCCACACCCCAGCTGTCGACTCCCACCCCGCCGACCGTTCCCCGGTTCGTCGCCACGTGTCGGGAGATGCCCGTCTTGACCTCTTCCCACAGCCGCGGCGCGTCCCAGTACAGGTGACCCACCACCGTCACGGGCTCGTTGTCGAACCGATGGACCTCGCGCAACGTAAACCGGTTGCCGTCCCACGCGGCTGCGAGCACCCGGCCGTTTGAGGCGCCAAGATCGACGGCCAGGTAGTCAGTTACGCCACCCGATCGGATCCTCGTGGCTGGCTCCGCTACCCCGATGAGGTTGCCGGCTGTGGTCACGGCCGGCCGTACAGGGGGCCAAACGTGGCGCACGCCCGGAAGTCGGCTCCCTCGGCGTCCGCCGTCCCGAGCGATGTCCAGGCGCTCGGCCGGAACACCTTCTCGGGCGAGACGTTGTGCATGTTGACCGGGATCCGGAGCAGCGAAGCGAGGCTGAGCAGATCTGGCCCGATGTGGCCGTAGCTCATCGCGCAATGGTTGGCACCCCAGTTGGACATCACCGCGTAGACGTCCCGGAACGCACCCTCGCCGGTCACCTCCGGGACGAACCAGTGCGTCGGCCAGGTGGGGTTCGTTCGCTGATCCAGGATGCTGTGTACCTCGGGAGGAAGATCCACGGTCCAGCCCTGAGCAAGCTGCAGAACCGGGCCGACGCCGTGGACCAGATTGATGCGGCACATCGTGGCCGGCATGCCACCGCGCGTCACGAACTGGGACGAGAAGCCACCGCCACGGAAGTAGCCTGTCACCGACGGATACCAGGTCGTCGCCTCGAGGCAACGCCGCGCTTCATCCTCCTCGATTTCCCAATACGGCTTCATGACCGGCTGGCCGTCGCGCTCCATCTGTCCGGTCGCGTCGAGCGTGCAGGAGCCTGAGTTGATCAGATGAATGACACCGCCGGCCGCCCTGCCGTCAAGCGTGTGGCCGGTGACCCGCTTGACCGCCTCCGGGCTCCAGTACGTGC
>JALYSK010000080.1 GCA_030854805.1 Chloroflexota bacterium
GATCCTGCTTCTGCCGGCGACCGAGTACGGTAACTGCTGACTGCGCGGGGCCGATGCGAGAGCCGGCCGCGACACCGCCCGTCATCGGGAAGACCGAAAGGCCGCCGCGGGAGCATTCTTCTTGTCATCTACCGATGCCGCCCACGCCGCGCGCCAAGCCCTCGAGCGCCTCGGGCCGACCGAACCCTTCTTCGATGCGCTCGAGCACTACGTCGCCCTGCTCCTCGAGGCCAACATGAGGGTCAACCTGACGCGCGTGGTGGACCCCGACGCGGTGGCGCGCCTGCACCTCCTCGATGCGCTGGCCGCGCTGCCTCTGCTCGATGCGCTCGCGCCGACCGCTGCCATCGACCTCGGGTCAGGTGGCGGAGTCCCCGGGGTACCGCTGGCCATCGCCCGGCAGTCGATCGCCTGGACCCTGGTCGATTCGTCCGCGAGGAAGGCCTCGTTGCTGCGCCGCTTCGCCGACCAGCTGAGGCTCTCCAACCTGAGCGTGCTTGCCGAGCGCGCCGAGACGCTCGGCCGCGACCCCGAGCACCGCGAGCGATACGACCTCGTCACCGCGCGAGCCTGCGCCCCGCTGCCCGTGCTGGCCGAGCTTGCCTTGCCGCTGCTCCGGCCCGGTGGGCATCTCGTCGCCTGGAAGGGACCGCTCAGCGAGAACGATCCCGAAGTGCGTGCGGGCAACGCTGCCTCCGCTTTGCTGGGCGGCGGCCCACTGCGCCTCGCGGATGCCGGACACACCGCACTCGGCGGCCACCGCTTCGTGATCGCCGAGAAAGTGTCTCCAACGGCCGCCCGCTTCCCCCGCCGTCCGGGAGCGCCGGCCCGTCGGCCGCTTGGCTGATCGGTGGCCAGCCTGAAGGAGTATCGGTCAAGGCCAACCTGCGTCGGTATACTCGGCAGCCCATGCGCATCGCGGTCCTGTCGGACATCCACAGCAATCTCGCCGCGCTCGAAGCGGTGCAGAACGACCTCCCCGCTATCGACGAGGTGTGGGCCCTTGGCGACATCGTAGGCTACGGACCGCAGCCCAACGAGGTGATCCGCAGCCTGCAGGCGATGGGAGCGCGGTCGGTGCTGGGCAACCATGACGGAGCGGCGATCGGGACCGTCGATCCGCGCGATTTCAACCCGGAGGCGGCCATGGCCATCGCCTGGACGGCAGAGGTGATCGACGATAACGCGCGCACCTACCTCGCCACCCTGCCCGAGGTTCGCCGTGATGGGGAGCTGACCGCGGTGCACGGCTCGCCTCGGGATCCGGTGTGGGAGTACATCGTTTCGGCTTCGGTCGCCGCCGAGAACCTGGCCGCCTTCGAGACCCGGCTCTGCCTCTTCGGCCACACACATCTGCCTGTCGTCTTCCGCGAGGTCGATGGCGCAGTTGAGACCGTTCGAGCCATCCCTCACGAGCCGATCATCCTCAATAGCCAGCGCTGCCTCATCAACCCGGGCAGCGTCGGGCAGCCGCGCGACGGCAACCCAGCCGCCTCATACATGCTCCTGGATCCGGAGAGCGGCAGCCTCGAGTTCCGGCGGGTCGCCTATCCGGTCGAGCTGACCCAGCGCCTGATCCGGGACGCGGATCTGCCGCCGCGGCTCGCTGAGCGCCTCGCCTACGGCCGGTGACGGCGGCGTAGGATACCGGCCGTATGGTCTTTCGCCGTCACCATGAGAAGCCGGGCGCGCTGCTCGCCTTCGACCGAATCCTGCTGCCCCTCTCCGGTGATGAGGTCGACGGTCCGGCTCTCAAGCTTGCATCCATGCTCCTCACCGCTCATCCGGGCGAGGCGTCGCTCCTGCACGTCATCGAAGTACCGTTCGATCGGCAGCTGGACATGCAGGACGACGCGTCGCTGGCACGTGCCGAGGGGATCCTGCGTGGGGCGGAGCAGTTCCTGGAGGGTCAGAAGATCGCGGTCCGGACCTCAACGGTCCAGGCGCGAGCCGCCGGAGCCGCAATCGTGGACGACGCGAACGAGTTCAACGCCGACCTGATCCTGATGGGGCTACGCTACAAGAAGCGCTTCGGCGGACAGTGGGATGCCGGCCGCACGGTCCCGTACGTGATGCGGAACTCCACGGCGCCGGTATGGTGTTTGCGGGCGCAAACGAAGGAGCTGGCTCAGACGCCATGACCAGAGTGCTCATCATCGGCTGCGGGCGAGTCGGGGCCAAGACGGCCGCAGAGCTGGATGCCCGCGGTTACCAGGTGACTGTGATCGACGTCAACCCGCAGGCATTCAATCGCCTTCCGTCCAGTTTTGGCGGCGAGACGGTCCGCGGCAACGGGACCGATGAGGACACGCTCCGCGGCGCGAACACGGAACAGGCCGACCTGCTGATGGCCCTGACCGAAGGTGACAACCGCAACGCACTCGCTGCGCAGCTCGGGAAGCACATCTTCGGCGTGCCGCGAGTCATCACAAAGATCAATGACCCCCTTCGCGCGGAGGCGTACCGCGCGTTGGGGCTGGAAACGATCTGCCGCACCGTGATCCTGGCGGATGCGCTCGTCGCGGCGGCGGAGCCTGGCTACGAGGCGACCCCCGATGGCTTCGTGCAGGCCGCGACCGCAGAACCACTGCGGGGCGCTCCTCCGCCGGGGACGCGGGCTGAAGGGGAGGCTCGGGCAGCGATGGCCGCCGAGCATGGGCACGCGCCGGCGGGAGGCGAGTAGGCGTGTACGTCGTGGTGATCGGCGGGGGGAACGTCGGCTACTACCTCACCAAGGAGCTGCTCGTCGCCGGGCACGAGGTGGTGATGATCGAGGAGGAGCCACACCGAGCGCGGCAGATCGCCGACGAGCTGGGTAGCATCGTGGTCGCGAATGACGGCTGCGAGGGGCGCTACCAGGCGGAGGCCGGAATGGGTCGCGCGGATGTCGTCGCTGCGGTGACGGGTGACGACGCGGTGAACCTGGCCGCCTGCCAGGTCGCCAAGATGCGCTTCAACGTGCCACGCGCCATCGCCCGCGTCAACGATCCCAAGAACGAGAAGCTCTTCCGCCAGTTGGCGATCGACGATACGGTCAGTCCGACGCGCAGCATCCTGGGAGTGATCGAGCACGATATCCCGATTCACGACCTGCTCCACCTGGCGGAGCTGGAGGGCGGTGAGCTGCAGATCGTCGAGGCCCAGATCGACGCTGACTCGCCCGCCGTCGGGAAGGAGCTGCGCGAGCTGGAGCTGCCGGAGGGCAGCACGATCGCGGTGCTGATCCGCGACGATCATGCCCTGACCACGCGGCCCGACACGCGCCTGCGCAGCGGTGACAAGCTGCTGGCGGTGACCTCGGCTGAGCGCGAGGCGGAGCTGCGCGCTCTCCTCATCGGCGAGTGACGCCGGCCGCGCCGGGCCGCGTCTTCGGACGCGCGCTGCTGGCGTGGGGGCTCGGCGACCTTTCCCTCGGGCGACGCGCGGCAGCGATCGGCTGGCTCACCGCTGAGGTGCTCGGGGCGCTGCTCATAGCCGGGCTGACGGTGGGCTTGGCCGACACGACGCTGTACCTGATTCCTTACCTGGCCGGACTTGCCTTCATCGTGGCCTGGGCCATCCAGGCGGTGGGCGCGTACCGACGCGCGCAGCGCACCCAAGGCGCCATCGCCCCTACCCCCAGCGGATCGCCGGTCGCCGCGATCGCCTGGCTCGGGATCCCCCTGCTGCTATGGGGTACTGGCTTCTGGCTCGTGGCGGCGAGCGCCGGCTCGCCCGCGGCCGCGCTCGACCGATTCGCCACCGAGGGCGGCCTCTGTTCGGCAGTCGTCCTCGCGGCCGACTGCGCCGACTCCTCGCCCCATCTCGCGGGCGTGCGCATCCGGCTCGTCACCGTGGATCGCGCCAGCGCGGAGGCGGTCGCCGAACGCGTGCACTATGTGTCGCGCCCGTCTCGGTTCATGGGGATCTTCGCCGGCAGCGAGCTGGTACCGGTCTCCGAGGGCAACCTGCTCACGATCCGGCTGCTGAGCGTGCCCGCGGCCACCTTCCTCGGCATCGACGTCGGCGCACGGCGATGGCGCATCGACGAGGTATTCGCGCAGCCGGGCGAGGCCAGAATGAGCAGAACCTCTGTCAGACCTCTTGACAACGATAATGTCAATGATTATGGTCATAGCACGCACCGATTTAGTCGTGCGTCCAACGCGCAATCGCGTGATGGAGACTGCAAGAAGCAATGGCAAACTTGATTCAAAGCGACTCGCTCGGGGAGATCGTCACGCTGCAGCGGGCAATGGACCGGCTCTGCACGAATTCATGCGTGAAACCGATCAGCAGGCGCAACGGGGATGGCACGTCGGGTGCGTGACGTCACTGGGACGCGGCGGTCGGTCCGCGAGACTGACCGTCGAGCTCTCGAGCGGCCCCGGTATTTCATCAGCATCGCCGCGGAGCTGGCGAGCGTCCATCCGCGCACCCTTCGCATCTACGAGGAAGAGGGCCTCCTCTGTCCTCATCGACGGAACAACCTGCGCCTCTATTCCGAGGCCGATATCGAGCGGGTGCGGATCATCCGCTTTCTCACCCGACGCCAGGGGGTGAACCTGGCGGGCGTCAAAGTCATCTTTCAGTTGGAAGCGCTCGGCAAGATCCAGGTCTACGAGCTGTTTGATGAAGCTGATGTCGAACCCGACGCAGAGGACGATGCGCATGAAACGGCCACGACCTCGACCTAAGGAGCACGTGAACCAAGTGGAAGACGAGATCAAGAACGAGAACGAAACCCCGAGTGAGAGCCTGGAACGAGTCCAGGTGTTACCGCTCGTCGCCCTGCGGGATACCGTGATCT
>JALYSK010000024.1 GCA_030854805.1 Chloroflexota bacterium
CCTCCGTTCCCTGGGGCGGATCGCCGCTGGGCTGCTTGCCGTCATCATGTGCGCGGGCCTGGTGGCCCTTCTCAACGGACCCTGGGTGCACGTCACGGAGCTGGCCTGGGCGGGGGAGCGGCTCACCCCGGGCGACGACCTGGCGCGGCTGCTCGAGCCGATGCGCGGGCGCAACCTGCTCAGTCTCGACACGCGCGCGCTGGCTGCGCACGCCGAGCGGCTGCCGGCCGTGCAACGCGCCGAGGTGAGCGCGCAGCTTCCCGGCCGCCTGGCGCTGTCGGTCACCGAGAAGGCGCCGAGCTTCATCTGGCAGACTCGCTCGCTGCGCCTGATCGGCGCCGCCGACGGCACGCTCATCGGCGCGCTGCCCCTCGGCGATGCGCTGCCGCCCGAGTTGGCGAAGCTGCCCTTCGTCGAGGATCGCCGCGAGGCGGCGCGGCTGACCGGGATCGGCGACGTCGTCGCCGCTCCGATGCTGGAGACCGCCCAGTACCTAGTCGCGCTCGATCCGGCACTGCTCGGCTCGAAGGCCAGACGTCTCTCGATCCGACTCGACGACGAGTACGGGTTCATCGTGGTCTCGCCCGATCCTGCGTGGCAGGCGGCATTCGGCTTCTATGGGCTCGAGCCCCGCGACCAGGGTCAGAGCCTCCACGACAGGATCGAGCAACAGGTCGCCGCGGTCCGCACGCTCTTCGCGTCGGAGCCGGAGAAGGGAGTGAGCTGGGTCGATGCCCGCAATCCGGGCAAGGTATATTTCCGTGCGAATAGTTGATCGTCCGGCGCGCAGGGGATCTCGGCGAGCCGGCGACCACCGCACCGGTATCGTCCCACATGTGGCTTCCCCTGATCGGGCTGGCGCTCGGCGTCGCCCTTGGCCTGCTGCTCAATGTCAGCGTGAGCCCCGAGCTGGCGCGCTACAGCGCGGTGGGCATCCTCGCGGGGCTCGATTCGGTGCTGGGCGCCATCCGAGCCGAGCTGGACGCGCATTACGACAACCGGATCTTCCTTTCCGGGTTCGTCACCAACGCCCTGGTCGCGGTGGCGCTCACTTTCGTGGGCGACCGCCTTGGGATCGATCTCTACCTGGTGGCGCTCTTCGCCTTCGGGCTGCGCATCTTCCAGAACGTGGCCCTCATTCGACGCCACTTCCTGTAGGCTCGAAGCGACCCACGCCGCGCGGCAGCACGGCCCACCAGCGGAGGTAGCTTGGAACGCGAAGCGGTCCTGGTCGGCATCGACGCCGGCACGACCAAGGTGACGACCCTCATCGGTGAGGTGGGTCGCTCGGGAGATGTGAGCATCATCGGCTACGGGATCGGCCCGTCGGTCGGGATGAAGAAGGGGATGGTCGCCAATATCGACCAGACCGTGAACTCGCTGACCGCCAGCGTCGAGAAGGCCGAGCGTCTCTCCGGCTACAAGATCAGCTCCGCCTTCGTGTCGGTCGGCGGTAGCCACATCAGCAGTCAGAACAGCCGCGGCGTGGTCGCCGTCTCCGGTCATGGGCGGGAGGTGAGCCGCGAGGACGTGGCACGCGCCACGGAAGCCGCGAGGGCGGTGCAGGTCCCCAGCAACCGCGAGATGCTGCATGTGATCCCGCGCGGCTATATCGTCGACGGGCAGGAAGGGATCAAGGATCCGCTCGGCATGAGCGCGGTGCGCCTCGAGGTGGACACCCATATCGTCGCCGGGGCGGCGACATCGGTCCAGAACCTCACCAAATGCGTCACCAGCGCCAACGTCCAGATCGACGAGCTGGTGATCAGCTCGCTGGCCGCCGCCGAGGCGACCCTGACCGATACGGAGAAGGAGCTGGGCGTCCTCGTCGCCGACATCGGGGGTGGGACGACCGATATCGCCATCTTCGTCGACGGTGCGGTCTACCACACCGCGGTCCTGCCGGTCGGGGGCATCAACGTCACCAACGATGTCGCCATCGGGCTGCGCACCTCCCTCAACCTGGGGGAGGAGATCAAGATCAAGCACGGCTCCGCCAACCTCGCCGATGTCGGCCCCGAGGAGCTGCTCAACGTGGCCGTGCTGGGCGAGAGCAGCGGCCAGACGATCCAGCGCCGCAAGCTGTCGGAGATCATCGAGGCCCGCATGAGCGAGATCTACTCGCTGATCCGGGAGGAGGTGAAGCGCTCCGGCCACGCGGGCATGCTTCCGGCCGGCGCTGTCCTGACCGGCGGTGGGGCGCGGATTGCCGGCGCCGCGGAGCTGGCGCGCGACGGCCTCGAGATGCCGGTGCGCATCGGCTCCCCCCAGGGGGTCGGCGGCCTGATGGACCAGCTGGGCAACCCTGCCTTCAGCACCTCGATCGGCCTGCTGCTGTGGGGAGCGAACCATCTCGGCGAAGAGCCGATCGGCTACGACGGACGCAACGGTGTCGGCGCCGGCCTGCGCGGCGCGCTCGACTGGGTCAGGGGCCTCTTCCCGGGCTGACCTGCCGACGATCAGAAGGAGGCCCCTGGCTCCGGGCCGCGGCGATCCGCTCGTGGGGCTAGTCATCTCGCGAAGGAGCAGGGTCTATCCACCGCGAGATTCCACGCTGTGGACAACTTCGCGCCGCATTGTGGACAAATCGCGGACGGCGCCGCAGGCGGATCGGTAGAATCGGTCAGACCCGCGAGCGTCGGGTTGGCCACTCCCTACCGGGCTCAGGAGACGTACCCGAAATGCCGCTCCGGTCAGACTCCGAGAACTTCGCTCTGATCAAGGTCATCGGCGTGGGTGGCGGCGGAAGCAACGCCGTCAACCGGATGATCCGCGCCGAGATGATGGGGGTCGAGTTCATCGCTGTGAACACGGACGCCCAAGCGCTCCTGCAGAGCGATGCGCCCCACAAGATCCGCATCGGCGACAAGATCACGCGCGGGCTCGGTGCCGGCGCCGACCCGGGCGTCGGCCAGCGCGCCGCGGAGGAGGACTCGGAGAAGATCTACGAGGCCCTCAAGGATGCCGACATGATCTTCATCACCGCGGGGATGGGTGGGGGAACCGGATCGGGCGCGGCCCCCGTGATCGCGGAGATCGCCAAGGATCTCGGCAGCCTGACGGTCGGCGTGATCACCAAGCCATTCAGCTTCGAGGGCGTTCGCCGCAAGCTCGTCGCAGAGCAGTTCTCGGAGCTGCTGAAGGACAAGTGCGACACCCTGATCACCATCCCGAACGACCGGCTGCGCGAGGTGGTCGACAAGAAGACCTCGATTCTCGACGCGTTTCGCGTGGTCGACGACGTCCTGCGGCAGGGTGTGCAGGGGATCAGCGACCTGATCACGGTCCCCGGCCTCATCAACCTCGACTTCGCCGACGTGAAGACGATCATGCGCGATGCCGGCTCCTCGATGATGGGCATCGGCATCGGCACCGGCGAGAACCGTGCGGTCGAAGCAGCGCGTGCGGCGGTCATGTCCCCGCTGCTCGAGGTCAATATCCAGGGCGCGCGCGGCATCCTCTTCAACGTGACAGGCGGCAGCGATCTCGGCCTTTTCGAGGTGAACGAGGCGGCCGAGGTGATCAAGGAGGCGGCGGATCCGGAGGCGAACATCATCTTCGGCACCGTCATCGATGACCGGATGCGCGACGAGGTGAAGGTGACCGTGATAGCGACCGGCTTCGACTCGACCCGCAAGCCGAAGCCCGCGGGTCGCGCTGTCCACGCCGAGTCGGCGACCGGGGTGGAGCAGGCGCTCGACGATCGTAGCCGCGAGATCCTCGCGGAGATCGAGCGCGAGCGAGCCGACCGCGCCAAGCTCGAGGACCAGATGGGCGAGCCCTCGCCATTTGCGCGCGGCCGAACGGAGGCGACCGAGATTCGGCCAAGTGAGCGCCAGGCGCTCCCCATCCGGCCGAGCCTCGACCGGCCGGCCTACGGCGAGACCGACCTGGACATCCCCAGCTTCCTGCGACGCAAGAACGACTGACCGATGCGCCCGGCCTGTGGCCGGGGCGTCGCTTCCGATAGCGTCGATTCCGGGTGATCGACCAGATCCGGGAGCGAGCCGAGGAGATGACGGCAAGGCTTCGCTCGGCGGCTGAGCGGGCGGGGCGCGATCCCGACGGCTTCCGGATCGTGGCGGTGACGAAGGGGTTCGGCACCGACGTCGCCCGCGCGGCGCTGGGCGCCGGGCTCACCCGTCTTGGCGAGAACCGCGTCCAGGAGGCGCTGCCGAAGGTCGCCGCGCTCCCGGACGCCGAGTGGCACCTGATCGGCCGGCTGCAAAGGAACAAGGCCCGCAAGGCCGTGGCGGCCTTCGCGGTGATCCATTCTGTCGACTCGATTGAGCTGCTGCGACGGGTCGACGACGATGCGACGGGGGCAGGGCTTGCTCCGCGGCTGCTGCTGGAGGTCAACGTGAGCGGCGAACCGACCAAGGCGGGCTTCGCCGTGGAGCGGCTCGATGAGGTCGTCCCGGCGCTGAGCCAGCGCGTCGTGGGCCTTATGACGATGGCGCGCCACGACGCAGACGAGGCCGAGCAGCGCCGGACCTTCGCTGCGCTGCGCATGCTGCGCGACCGCCTGCAAGAGAGCGGCGGGATCGGCCTGCCGGAGCTCTCGATGGGGATGAGCCGCGACGCCGAGGCGGCCGTCGCGGAGGGTGCGACGCTGGTGCGCATCGGTACGGCGCTCTTTGGGCCGAGGCCTCGCTAGCCACGCGGCAGCCCCCATACCGGCTGCTATCCTCCGACGCTGATGCTCCTGTTCGTCAACTTCCTGCAAATCCTCACTTATGTGCTCTCTGCCCTGCTGATCGCGCGCGTCCTGGTCAGCTGGTTGGCACCGACGGGCGGAGGGGGAATCGTCGCGTTCATCTACCAGGTGACCGAACCGATCCTGGCGCCCATTCGGAGGGTCATCCCGCCCACCAGCGGGATCGACTGGTCCCCGCTCGTCGCTCTGCTGCTGCTGGGCGTCGTCACTCGTCTCCTCTCTCAGCTGGCGGGCGGCTGACGACCGCGATGGCCGATCAGGCGGTGCGGGTCACGTCGCGGTGCGCGTTTCCGCCGATTGAAGGTGACGAACGAGCGCCGCTATACTGGGCCGCTCCCACGCGATGGGCGATTGGCTCAGTCGGTTAGAGCGCACGGTTCACATCCGTGAGGTCACTGGTTCGAATCCAGTATCGCCCACCATCCTTCCCTTCCGAGCGGCTGTGACGGGCTGCCGTCGCGAGCCCTGCTAGACGCATGCGCGTCGCGATCTTCACCGAGACCTACCTGCCCTACGTGTCGGGAGTGACCGTGTCGACGGAGGCTCTGGCGCGCGGCCTCGGCCGCGCGGGACACGAGGTGCTGCTGGTCGCGCCGCGGCCGAGGCGCGGAGCGGATCCGGGCAGCGCGGGGGCGGTCGGGCCGGAGCCTATCTACGCCTGGCTCCCGTCGTACGAGCCAGCTGTGCTGGTGCCGCCCGGTTACCGCATGCCGATCCCGGTCGCGTGGGGTGCGGGGCGGCGCGCGGCGATCGCATTTGAGCCGCAGATCGTTCATACCCAGTCGCCGTTCGCCAGCGGCCTGCTCGCGAACGAGGTGTCGCGCCGGCTGAGCGCGCCGCTGGTCTTCACGCACCACACCAGATTCGCGGACTATCGCCACTACCTCGGTGCGCTGGCGGCCCCGGCGACAGGGGCGCTTGACGCACATCTGCGCCGCTTCTGGGCCGGCTGCGCCGCGGTGGTCGCGCCATCGTCTGATCTCGCGGCCGAGATCAGTGAGCGCCTCGGCGCAGCGGGTCCGCGCGTGCGTGTCATCCCGACTGGTATTGACCTGCAGGTGATCAGCCGGCTGGAGTCGATCGACTCGCGACCGGATGCGGGCTGGCCTGCCGAGAGCGTCGTGGTGGCCGCCCTGGGAAGGCTGGCGCGCGAGAAAAACCTCGATCTGCTGGTCGACGCCTTCGCGACAGCCGCCGCCGGGGAGCCGAAGCTGCGGCTCCTGCTGATCGGCGGCGGGCCGCTGGAGGCTCCCCTGCGTCGGCGTGTCGAACGTGCCGGCATCGCCCCCCGCGTCCATTTCGCGGGCAAGCAACCCCACGCGATCGCGCTCGGCATGCTCAAGGGGGCGGACCTGTTCGCGTTCGCTTCCCAGACTGAAACCCAGGGGCTGGTGCTCGCCGAGGCCCTTGCCAGTGGCCTGCCCATCGTCACGCTGGATGGGCCGGGTGTCGCCGACTCGGTGCGCCACGGGATCGACGGCCTGGTCCTGCACGAGGCTGCGGAGCTGAGTCGCGCCATCGGCGCGCTGAGCGCGGACGCAGCGCGTCGCGGATCGATGGCCGCCGCCGCTCGGGACGGCGCCGAACGGTTTGCCGCGGAGCGGCGCATGGGGGAGATGGAAGACCTGTACCGCGAGCTGCTGGCTTAGGATCGGCGATTGGCTTGCGTCCCCGGTGGGGCCGCGTACAATGCGGTCCATGCGAGTGAGTCTGGTGGCCCGCTACGTCTCCCATCCGGTGATGGACTTCGGCCGGGGTCGACGGGCGGGGCTTCGGTCGCGCCTCGGTTTGAACCGCACTTCGACTATCTACCATCGGCCACGCCGCTCGATCCAACGCCTGCCAACCGTTGGCGCGCTCCGCTCGCAGACCAGTCGCTTCCGCTTCCCGTCGGTCGGCCGGCTTGCGCGCATTCCAGCCCGCCGCGCCGTCTCGCCGTTCGGGTTGCTGCGCGCCCGCCGCTCGTAGCGGCGCGTGGCTCCACTGCGCAGCGCGCGCGCCACCTCGGCTGGCGGTGTCGTCCACCGCGCCTCGCACGGTCGCACGGAGGTGGCGCTCGTCCATCGGCTGAAGCCGGCGCTCTGGGCGTTGCCCAAGGGAACCCCCGTCGCCGGTGAGTCCCTCGAGGAGACCGCACTGCGCGAGACGCGAGAGGAGACGGGGCTGAGCGTCGAGATCGAGCAGCCGATCAGCTCGATCCGCTACTTCTTCGTGCGTGGCCGCACGCGGTTCGCCAAGACAGTGCACTTCTTCCTGATGCGGCCGATCGGCGGCGATCTCTCTCAACATGACCACGAGTTCGACGAGGTTCGATGGTGGCACCTTGAGGAGGCGCTCGAGGTGGTCACCTATCCCACTGAGCGAGCCGTCCTTGAGCGTGCCGCGTCGCTGCTGGCGGTCCATCGCTCTCCGGCCGACCAGGCGACCGCCTGATGCGCAAGTGAGCGAGGCAGTCGCTCAGCTGCGGCGCACCCCGCTGCACGATGTGCACGTGGAGCTCGGCGCGCGGATGGTGCCCTTCGCCGGCTACCAGATGCCGGTGCAGTACCGCTCGATCATCGAGGAGCATCGCACCGTGCGCACCGCCGTCGGCCTCTTCGATCTTTCCCATATGGGTGAGGTGGCGATCACTGGAGCAGAGGCGCTCGCCTTCGCCCGGTACGCCGTGGTCAGCGACCCCGGCGCGCTGGAGCCGGGGCAGGCCCAGTACTCGATGCTCTGTACCGACGCCGGCGGAATCATCGACGACCTGATCCTGTATCGGACCGACGATGGATACCTGGTCGTCTGCAATGCGGCCAACCGTGACGCAGTGGTCGGCCACCTTGGCCGGCTCCTCTCGCGCGGCGACTTCGACGCTGTGCTGGATGACCGAAGCGAGCGGACCGCGCTGATCGCGCCGCAGGGGCCGCGCGCCGCGGAGCTGGTCGCCGGGCTGAGCGGACTGGACCTCGAGGAGCTCGGAAACTACCGCTCGCTTCCCGGCCGCGTGGCCGGCATCGACTGCCTGGTGGCGCGCACGGGTTACACCGGCGAGGACGGCTTCGAGCTCTTCTGCGACGCGCGCCGCGCCGAACGGCTCTGGCGCGCGCTGTACGACGCGGGCCAGCCGCTCGGATTGCAGCCGTGCGGCCTGGGAAGCCGGGACACGCTTCGGCTCGAGGCGGGCATGCCCCTCTACGGCAACGAGCTCGATCGCGAGACGAACCCATTCGAGGCGAACCTGGGTCGGGTGGTGAAGCTGGAGAAAGGCGAGTTCGTGGGTCGTCGAGCCCTGCAGCAGGTCCAGCAGGAGGGCCCTCGACGAAAGCTGATCGGCCTCGCGATGCGAGACAACGCGATCCCACGCCACGGGTACCCGGTTCGCGCAGACGGGGAAGAGATGGGCCTCGTGACCAGCGGAACGGCGTCGCCGACACTCGGCGAGAAGATCGCGATGGCATACGTGCCGGCCGAGCGCGCGGCGGTCGGCAACCGTTTCGAGGTGGTGGTGCGTGAGCGTTCTTACGCGGCCGAGCAGGTAAAGTTGCCCTTCTACCGGCGACCGCGCCCCGCGCCGGCAGCATAAGCCTCCTCGCAACCGCAGCACGAGGTCTCGATCCGCCCATGTATCCCGACGATCTGCGCTACTCGAAGGAGCACGAGTGGGTCCGCGTGCAGGGATCGCGCGCGACGATCGGCATCACCAGCTTCGCCGCCGACCAGCTTGGCGACATCGTCTTCGTCGAGCTGCCGGAGCCCGGCGCACAGCTGACCCAGTTTGCGAGCTTCGGGGTGGTCGAATCGGTGAAGGCGGTGAGCGACCTCTACGCGCCCGTGTCCGGCGAGGTGGCCGAGGTCAACGAAGCGCTGCGCGACAAGCCCGAGCTGCTGAACTCGGACCCTTTCGGCGAGGGCTGGATCCTCCGTGTCGAACTGAAGGCACCGGATGAGGTCGAGCAGCTGATGGACGCCACCGCCTACCAGGCGCAGACCGCCGGCTGATGGCCTACTCCCCGCACACACCGGCCGACCGCGAGCAGATGCTCGCCGCTGTCGGGGTGGCCTCCGTCGACGATCTCTTCGCGGATATCGCCCCGAGATTCCGTCCGGCCAGCTTCGACGTGCCGGCGCCGCTGGCAGAGCTGGAGGTTCGGGCCGAGCTGGCCCGGCTGGCCGGCCGGAATCGGATCCCTGAGGTCAGCTTCCTGGGGGCGGGTGCCTATCGCCACCTGGTGCCGTCGGTGGTCAACGAGGTGATTGGTCGCAGCGAATTCTCGACTGCCTACACCCCCTACCAGCCCGAAGTGAGCCAGGGGACCCTGCAGAGCATCTACGAGTTCCAGTCGCTGATCTGCGAGCTGACCGGGATGGAAGTGGCGAGCGCCAGCCACTACGACGGCGCGACCGCAACCGCCGAGGCGGCGCTGATGGCGTGCCGCCTCACACGGCGCAATCGAGTGGCGGTCTCGGGCGCGCTCAGCCCCGACTACCGGCGCGTGCTGGCCACCTACTGCTCCGGGCCGGGGATCGAGATCGTTGAGCTGCCCGCCGACCTGGCGGTCGAGGGCTCGGGCCAGACCAAGGCGATCGCCGCGGCGGGCATCATCGACGACCGGATCGCGTGCCTGGTCGTTCAGCAGCCGAACTTCCTGGGCCAGGTCGAACGGATGGCCGAGCTCGCGGATCTGGCGCACGCGGCCGGCGCCCAGCTCGTGGCGGTCGTCGAGCCGATCTCACTGGCTCTCCTGGCTGCTCCCGGCAGCTACGGCGCCGATATCGTGGCCGCCGAGGGGCAGCCGCTCGGCATCCCGGTCAGCTTCGGCGGCCCGTATCTCGGGCTGATGGCCGCCAACATGGTATCGGTGCGCCAGATGCCGGGCCGGCTGGTCGGCGCGACGCGCGATGCCCAGGGGCGGCGCGGATACGTCCTGACGCTGCAGGCGCGTGAGCAGCATATTCGGCGCGAAAGGGCGGCCTCGAACATCTGCACCAACCAGGCCCTGTGCGCGCTGGCGGCGAGCGCATACCTGACGGCGGTGGGGCCTCATGGGCTGCGCGAGGTGGCCGAGCTCTCGATGACACAGGCACGGCACCTCGCCTCGGCCCTCGAGGCGGCGGGCCTGGGCAAGCGCAGGTTCGAAGGGGCCTACTTCAACGAGGTGGCGATTCAGCTGCCGGACGCCGACCGTCGCCACGGGGAGCTGGTCGAGCAGGGGATCTTGGCCGGACTGCCGCTCGGCGCCGAATACCCTGAGCTGAGCGACACCCTCCTCCTGGCAGCCACCGAGCTGACCCGCGACGCCGACATCGAGCGCCTCGTCGATGCACTCGGGGCGACCCGATGAGCGTCGCCGAGCCAACGCCGGCGGTGGATGCCAGCGGCCGCGGCGCCGCGTTTCAGTCCCCGGAGAGCGGCGAGACGCTGACCGTCGTGGAGCCGCTCATCTTCGAGCGATCGCGACCAGATCGGCGCGCGGTGCGCTTCCCGAGCGCCTCCGAAGCGTCACGCGCGGCTTCGGCCGGCCAGCCCGCACTGCCGCCATCGGTCCTTCGCGAGTCGGCGCCCCGCCTGCCCGAGGTCAGCGAGCTCGAGCTGCTTCGGCACTTCAACCGTCTCAGCCACCTGAACCACGCCATCGACCTGGGCTTCTACCCGCTCGGCTCGTGCACCATGAAGTACAACCCCAAGGTGAACGAATGGGCCGCCCGGCTGCCCGGCTTCGGCGACTCGCATCCGCTCGATCCGGGAGCGCTCAGCCAGGGCAGCCTGGAGCTGATGTGGCTGCTGGCAGAGCTGCTCAAGGAGATCAGCGGGTTTGCATCGGTCAGCCTGCAGCCCGCGGCGGGAGCTCACGGTGAGCTGACCGGGATGCTCATGACGCGCGCGTATCACCGGTCGCGCGGTGAGGGCGAGCAGAGGACGAAGGTGCTGATCCCCGACAGCGCTCACGGCACCAACCCGGCGACCGCCACTATGGTCGGCTACGCGACGGTCACGATCCGCTCCAACGAGCGCGGAGGGATTGATCTCGATGCACTGCGGGCCGCGCTGGGCCCCGACGTTGCGGCCCTGATGATCACGAACCCGAGCACGCTCGGGATCTTCGAAGACCAGATCGATGCCGTGGTCGAGGCCGTCCACCGGGCGGGCGCCATCGCCTACATGGATGGGGCGAACCTGAATGCGATCCTCGGCCGCTTCCGCCCAGGGGAGGCGGGCTTCGACGTCATGCACTTCAACCTGCACAAGACCTTCAGCACGCCGCACGGCGGCGGAGGACCCGGCGCTGGCCCGGTCGGAGTCAGCGATGTGCTGGCTCCTTTCCTGCCGCGACCGCTCGTCACCCTGGTCGAGGGCAACGCCGGCGAGGTGCTGCACAACGCCTGGGATGGTCGCTCGACGCCGGGCGCACGGTTCGCACTCGACGGGGATCGGCCCGACAGCATCGGCAAGGTGCGCAGCTTCTTCGGCAACTTCGGGATGTTCGTGCGGGCGTACACCTACATCCGCTCCAACGGCGGCCCGGGACTGCGCGAGATCAGCGAGGATGCGGTCATCGCCGCAAACTACTTGCGCGTGCGCCTGACCGATGCGTACGACCTGCCCTACGACCGGATCTGCAAGCACGAGGTCGTCTTCAGCGGACGTCGCCAGAAACGGCAGCACGGCGTGACGACGCTCGACATCGCCAAGGCGATCCTGGACGAGGGGATCCATCCGCCGACCATCTACTTCCCGCTGATCGTCGAGGAGGCGCTGATGATCGAGCCGACCGAGACCGAGAGCCTCGAGACGCTCGACCGCTTCGTCGAGGTGATGCACGACATCGCGCGCCGAGCGGAGAGCGATCCTGACTCGGTCAAGCGCGCGCCGGTGAGCACCCCGGTCGGGCGTCTCGACGAGGCGAACGCGGCTCGCCACCCCGACCTGCGCTACCTCCGACTCGGGCCGCCCGGCTGATTTCCGCCATGAACCCGGCTCGACGGGCGAGCGTAGTATGGGTAACCGCGCTCGGCGTACGTACGTAGTAGGTGCACGTGGAGCCCACTCAGCCGGACGGCCTCATCGGACGCATGCAGGCTGACGACCTGCACGCCTTCGAGGAGTTTTTCAATACCTACAAGCGGCCGGTGTATACGACCGCACTCGCAATCACGCGCGACCCGTTCCTGGCGGAGGAGGTCCTGCAGGACTGCTTTGTCAAGGCGTACCGGGTGCGCGACCGCCTCCAGCCGGACCGCTCGCCCCTCCCGTGGTTGCAGCGGGTCGCCAACAACCTCTGCTACAGCCGGTTCAGCCGCCGCAAGGCGCTCGTCGAACCGATCACCAGCATCATCAGCAACCTCGTCGTGGACCTCGGTCAGCGGCCGGACCAGATCGTCGAGTCGCGCGAGATCCTCGAGGTTCTGCAGCGCGGCATCGACTCGCTCCCGCCCAAGCAGCAGACGGCGGTGATCCTCTACTACCTGCACGGCTACTCCCTTGCCGAGGCGGCCGAGATCGCGGAATGCAACGTGGGCACCATGAAGTCCCGCCGCCACTACGCGCTCAAGGCGTTGCGTGCCCGGCTCCCCGTCGAGCGGCGTTTGCCAGCGGGTGTCCCCATGCGAGCGGTCGATGAGC
>JALYSK010000035.1 GCA_030854805.1 Chloroflexota bacterium
GCGCAGCGCGTCGGCCGCGGCGGCATGCGCCAGATGGGCGTGGTGGGCGACCTGCAGCGCGGCGCGCCAGTCAAGCATCCCCGGCGCATGGCGGCCGAGGGCGTACCCGAGCACGCTGAAGACCTGCGGCTCGTTGAGGGTGAGCCAGTGTCGCACCCGGTCGCCCAACCGGCGGGCGACGGTCGACGCGTACTCCGCGAAGCGCCCAACGATCTCCGGGTTTCGCCAGCCGCCGAGCTCCTCAAGCGCCTGGGGCAGGTCCCAGTGGTAGAGCGTCACGTATGGCTCGATGCCGCGCTCGAGCAGGGCGTCGACGAGATGGTCGTAGAAGTCGAGGCTGCTCTCGTTGACGCGCCCGTCGGCGTCCGGCTGCACACGCGGCCAGGCGATGCTGAACCGATACGCGCGCAGGCCAAGGTCGGCCATCAGATCGACATCCTCGCGCCAGCGGCGGTAATGGTCACACGCAATGTCCCCGGTCTCCCCGTTCTGCGTCCGCCCCGGGGTGTGGCTAAACGTGTCCCAGATGCTCGGTCCGCGGCCGTCGGCATCGGTCGAGCCCTCGACCTGGTAGGACGCGGTGGCCGCTCCCCAGGCGAAGCCCGGCGGGAAGCGTGCCGCCAGCGCATCGCCCTGCGAGCTCACTCCTCGACCCTCACAAAGACCACGCCGCGCATGTTCTCACGGCAGACAGATGCAACGCTGGGCAGCAGGATGCCTTTGAAACGGAGTCGTCCGCTGCTATCCTCTTCGTCCCGCCCGCCCGGCCTCAGCCAACCTCCACGAGACGCTGCCGATGCCTGCCGAAACGCTCGCGATCCACGCCCGCGCCGTGCGGCGCGTCTACAAGGCCAAGCCGGAGCCGATCACCGCTCTGGGCGGGGTCGACCTGGACGTCGAGCCGGGCGAGTACTTCGGGCTGCTCGGGCCGAACGGCGCCGGCAAGACGACTCTGATCAAGATCCTCACCACGCTCCTTCTGCCGACGAGCGGCACCGCCAGGGTGGCCGGTTTCGACGTGGTCAGCGAGACCGCCAAGATCCGCCGGGTCATCAACACGGTGGCCGGTGGAGAGCAGTCGGGCTACGGGCTCCTGACCGTGCGCGAGCAGCTCTGGATGTTCAGCCAGTTCTACGGCCTCCCCAACCGCGAGGGCTGGCGACGGGTCGACGAGCTGATCGAGATCGTGGGCCTGGCGGAGCGTCGACAGCAGAAGGTCCGCGCGCTCTCCACCGGCGAGCGTCAGAAGCTCAACTTCGCGCGCGGCCTGCTCAACGATCCGTGGGTTCTCTTCCTCGACGAGCCGACGCTGGGCCTGGACGTCAGCGCGGCGCGCGACCTCCGCGAGCACACGCTCCGCTGGAAGGCGACCGCACCAGGCCGCACGGTGCTCCTGACGACCCACTACATGGTCGAGGCCGACCAGCTCTGCGACCGGATCGCGATCGTCGACCACGGCCGCATCGTGGCGCTCGGCACACCCGCCGAGCTCCGGCGGCGGGTGCAGAGCGAGTCGATCTTCCGAATCGAGCTCGACCAGCTCCCCCGCAACGGCGGCTTGGCCATGCTGAACCAGCTCCCCGGGGTTCTGTCCGCGGTGCGCGCGGATGACAGCAGCGACGGCGATCGCGCCGGGGCCAGCTCGATTGCCTTGAAGGTGGCGCTCGCCAGCGACTCGGCCCTCACCAGCGTGGTGACATCGGTCGCAGAGCACGGCTCCAACCTGATCGGCCTCCAAAAATCGGAGCCGTCCCTCGAGGATGTCTTCGTCGAGCTGGTCGGCCGCGGCTTCGGCGAAGAGCAGGAGGGCGATAAGACGTGAGCGGCTATGTCTATGCTCCTGCGCGAACGGCCCAGGAGGCCGCCAACTGGTCACGGCGCCGGGTGATCGTTACGAATCTCCGTGCCGTCTTCGGTCGCGCATACCCGCGGATCATTGGCCTGACCCGTGAGCCCTCGTGGGTCTTCTTCGAGATCTTCCTTCCCTTCCTGGCGGTGAGCGCCTTCGTGTTCGTGTACCGCGCGCTGAAGGCGCCCGAGGAATACGTCGGCTTCGTGGTGCTGGGCGGAGCGATGACCGCCTTCTGGCTCAACGTTGTCTGGATGATGGCGGCCCAGTTCTTCTGGGAGAAGGACCAGGGCAACCTGGATCTCTACTTCACGGCGCCGATGCACCTGATGAGCATCCTCGTCGGGATGGCGGTCGGTGGGCTGGTGATGACGAGCAGCCGAGCGCTGGCGGTGATCGGGATCGGCACGCTGCTCTTCAGCGTCACCTACCACGTGCAGGAGCCGCTGCTGCTCATAGCGGTCTTCCTGCTCACCATGGTCCCGCTGTATGGGTTGGGGATGCTATTCGCCAGCTGCTTCCTCCTCTGGGGCCGCGAGGCATATCACCTCGCCGAGCTGCTGCAGGAACCGGTCTACTTCCTGGGCGGCGTGAACGTGCCGCTTCGGGCGCTCGGCCCGATCTCCGGGCTCGTGATCGCCACCCTGCCACTCGCGGTCGGCCTCGACGCCATGCGGCAGCTTGCCTTCCCCGGCGCGCACAGCACTGGCGTTCTGCCGGTTGGCATCGAGGTGCTGATCCTCGTCGGCATGGGAGTCATATTCCTGATCGCCGCGCGAGCTGCCCTCGCCTACCTGGAGCATCTCGCCCGGCGTGAGGGACGCCTGACGCTCCGATGGCAGTAGATGCTCGACGCGTTGAAGGCTTCACGCTGGCCGATGCCTGGCGCACCTTTCGCACGGCAATCGGCCTCGGCTGGGCGATCGAGTCGAACTGGTCCGATCCATTCCTGTTCGGGGTCTACACGCTCGCGAAGCCGCTCTCAGGGGCGCTCATCCTGGTCCTCATGTACCAGGTCATCACCGGCGGAAGCTCGCCGGAGTTCCTGCAGTTCCTGGTGGTCGGCAGCGCCCTCTGGAACGTCGTCTTCGGGGTGATGAGCGGGCTGGTGATGTCGATCCTCGAGGATCGCGAGCGCTACCGGATGATCCGGTACGTGGTGATAACGCCGACCTCGCTCTTCCCCTTCCTGCTGGGGCGCGGCCTGGCACGCGTCCTCATCTCGCTTGTTGCGGTGGGAACCACCCTGCTCGTCGGCGTCCTCCTCCTCGGCGTCCGCCTGCAGCCAAACCTGATCATGTTGGTGCCGGCGACGGTGATTGGCCTGCTGGCGGTCATCGCCCTGGGGATCTTCATGGCCGGTCTCTGCCTCCAGTTGCGACAGGAGGCATGGCACTACCCCGAGGCGATCGCGGGCGCGCTTTACCTCGTGTCGGGGGCGATCTTTCCGGTCGATATCCTGCCGTCCTTCGTGCAACCGCTCGCGTACGCGTTCCCGACGACCTGGTGGCTGGAGGCCTCGCGGCGCGGCCTGCTCGGCCACGGCGCGCCGGGCGCGATGGCGCAACTGGGCGACGGGACGGTCCTGCTGCTTCTGCTCGGGTCTACCGCGGTGGTGATCCCGATCGCGTTGGTCGGGTTCACGCTCTTCATTCGGCGCGCCCGCCAGCTCGGCATCCTCGACATGATCACCGGAACGTAGTGGCTCAGCGGATCAGGCCGGCGTAGTCGACCACGACGAATGTGTTCCGGCAGCGCTCCGCCCGCTCCGGCACGCAGCGCGCGGCGGCCGCATCGTTGAAGTGCCCGACGAAAACGAGCTGTTCCAACCGTAGGTTGGGCCCCCCGGGTTGCGCTCGCGATGGGAACGGCCTGCCGAGCGGCGCCGCCAGCCGCAGCCCGTGCTCCAGCTCCGCCTGCGTCACCTGCTCGGACGGTTGCTCCGGCAGTAGCGCTCGCAGCGGACAGTCGCGCTGCAGCCAGGCGACCGACGCATCGACGCCGCCGCTGTCTCCACGGCAGTCTCGCGACAGCTCGGCGTACCAGCCCACGATGCGGATCTCCGCGTTGCCGTACCGCTCGGCTGGCGCGCCGCCGGCCAGGATCTCGCTGACCGCGATCCGATTGAGCTCTGGCCGAACCTCCCCGATGTTGCCAACGACCAGCAGACCGAAGACCACCGCCCCCAGCGCGGCGACCGCCAGCATTCCAAGCCGCTGACCGCGGCTCATCCGCTCAGCTCATCCCAACCCTGCCGCAGGAGGTCGATCCCCCGCCTCCAGAGCTCCACGTGCCCAGGATCGTTCAGCCAGGTCGAGGCCCCCGACGGGTGCGGCAGGCAGATGACCGATGCCCCCGGCGCGTCCGCCCACGTCAGCTCGCGACCGACCAGCTGGTCGAGCCGAGCGCCTGCGCCGTAGGCATAGCGATGCGCCAACCCGCCGATCAGGAGTACCAGCCGCGGGGCAACGAGGCGAAGCTCCTCCACCAGGTAGGGACCGTAGAGCGCGACCTCGGTGCGCGATGGCGGCTTGTCAACCGCGGAGCCGGGCGCGCGCCCCGGGTAGCACTTGCCGACGCTGGTGACATACCAACGTTCGCGGAACTCCGCCACGCCGATCCCCGCGAGTCCCAGCCATCCCACGAGGCGCTTGCCCGCGTCCCAGGCGAACGGCAGCCCCGTCTCGATCTCGCGCCAGCCCGGCGCCTGGCCAATCAACATCGCCCGCTCGCGCCCATCGCCCGAGAGGACGGGCCTCGCGCCGTCCGGACAGATGGGCATCGCATCCTGCAGGCGGCGCAGCTCGGTCCCGTCGGGGGCACGGCGGGGCGCAGAATCGGGCCACGGGCCGGCGAATCGGGTCCGCTTCGGCCCAGGCGCCTGGGTCAGGCGTCGCCTCCGCGTCGCAGCCGCTGGGCGGCGCGCAGGTCGTCGGCGATGGCCAGGCGGAGCATTCGCCGCACGCCATCACTCAGTGGGCCGGCGGCCTCGAGCGCATCGGTGAGGGCGTCACGTGCGGCATAGAGTCGATCGACCGGGTCCTCCGCCAACGTCGGAGCGGGACCCCCCAGCGCCCGAACGAAGCTGACATCCTGGCGCTCGATCGCCGCCAGCTCGCCCTCGGCACCCGCGCCGCCGCTGGCGTCGAGCGCCTCAGCCAGCTCCTCGCGCGCGAGCTCCATCCAGCGCAGCCACGCTGTGTACTCGTCGTCCGACGGCGGCAGTTCGTCGAGCGAGAATGCCGCGCGGCTTGGCCCTGCCGCAGCGGCGCGCTCGACCTCGTACCAGTTGTCCCCCACGAAGGCGGGGGCCGCTTCCCCGTGATCGCGAAGCCAGGCGGTGAAGCGGCTCACTCGTTCCGGGATCGCGGTCACCGCCTCATCGTCGCTTTGGGCAAAGGTTGCACAGCCCGGGAGCTCTGCGGCATACGCCGCCACGCCGCCGTCGAGTCCCGTCTCGACGAAGATGGCGTGCGGCATGGTGCCCGCCATCAGCGGGTCCGGAGCATGGTCACGGCCGACGGCGGCGGGGAGGGCGGCGGAGGGTACCGGCCGGAACGACGTTCGGCGTGGCGGCGGCGGTGAAGACGTCGCGCCTCTGGCGCGGATGGCGCCCATCGCTGATGGGCGCGTCGGCGGCAGCGGCCGCGGCGTACACGTCGGCCGGGATCGTGCCGGGGGCCGCGGCCAGCTCTTCGCG
>JALYSK010000050.1 GCA_030854805.1 Chloroflexota bacterium
GTGACCGGCAAGCCACTGGAGATCGGCGGCTCGCGTGGGCGCCGCGAGGCGACCAGCCTTGGGGCGATGCGCTGCATCGCGGCCGCCGCGCAGGTCAAGGGGACGGCCCTCGAGGGGGCGCGCGTCGCAATCCAGGGCTTCGGCCGGGTTGGCATGACGCTGGCCCAGCAGCTGAGCCGGGCGGGCGCCATCGTGGTGGCGATCGCGGATGACCGCGCCGGGGCGCGCAACCTGCGCGGCATCGACGTGGAGCGCGCAATCGGCTGGATGCGCGAGCACGATGCCATTCGCGGCCTTCCCGACGCCGAACAGGTGACCAAGGCGGAGGTGCTCGCCATCGATTGCGACCTGCTGGTGCCGGCCGGGCTGCAGGGCCAGATCACCGGCTCCAACGCGGCCGCGGTGCGCGCCAGGACGGTGGCCGAGGTGGCCAACGGCGCCGTCACCCCCGAGGCCGATGCGATGCTCTCCGAGCGCGGCATCACCGTCATCCCGGACGTCATCTGCACCGCCGGCTCGTTGGTGGTGGCCTACTTCGAGTGGGTGCAGGACATGCAGGCCTTCTTCTGGACCCGTGACGAGATCGCCGCGCGCCTCGACGAGGCGATGGACGATGCGTTCGGCTCCGTACAGGCGATGGCCGATGCGGAGAAGGTCAATCTGCGTGCTGCGGCGATGATGGTCGCGGTCTCTCGTGTTGCCGAGGCAACGACCCTGCGCGGGCTCTACCCCTAGCCTGGAGACGCCTGCACGCGGCGTATTGGCCGGCCTGACGCGCGGCGAGCGAGTCGACAGACGGCGCGACGGAGCCTGACTGCCGCCCGCGATGCGCGGCACCAGCCGTATCGGCAACCAGCCCTCCAGCAACCGTCGTAACAACCCAATCACGCTGATGGCTCATGCACCGCGCGTGCCGGAATCGGTCCGGCGGTTGCGGGGGCATCGGTTTTGCCCGCACACTTGCGCCGTGAGCGACCGGAAGCGCTGGAGCGAGCACCAGGAGCGTTGGGAGGCCGAGCGCCTGCGCCCCGCCCTCGAGAAGGGCCCCGAGCGCAGGGACCGATTCATCACGCAGTCCGGGGTCGAAATTGATCGGCTGTATACGCCCGCCGACCTGGCCGATCCGGCCAACGACCCGGACACGGCCCGCCCGCGCTATCGGTTCAGCCCGTCCACGGATCGGCCACCCGGCTGGGACGAGATCGACGACCTGGGACTGCCCGGCGAGCCGCCATTCACGCGCGGGATCCACCCGACCGGGCATCGCGGGCGCCTCTGGACGATGCGCATGTTCGCAGGGTTCGGCACCGCAGAGGACACCAACGATCGCTTCAAGAAGCTGATCGCTGCCGGCGGCACAGGGCTTTCGATCGCCTACGACATGCCGACCCTCTACGGCTACGACCACGACGAACCGCTGGCCGAGGGAGAGTTCGGCACCTGCGGGGTGGCGGTCAGCAGCCTGGCCGATATGGAGCTGCTGCTGGCCGGATTGCCGGTGGGCGAGATCAGCACCTCGATGACCATCAACTCGCCGGCCGCCATGATCTGGGCGATGTACATCGTGGCTGCCGAGAAGATGGGTGTGCCCCGTGCCCAGCTGTCGGGGACGCTGCAGAACGACATCCTCAAGGAGTTCATCGCCCAGAAGGAGTACATCTTCCCGCCCGCCCCCTCGCTCAAGCTGGTGACCGATACGGTCGAGTTCGGCACGCGCGAGCTGCCGCGCTGGAACACCATCAGCATCAGCGGCTACCACATCCGCGAGGCGGGCTCGACCGCGGTGCAGGAGCTCGCCTTCACGATCGCCGACGGGATCGCGTACGTCGAGGATGCCCTCGCCCGCGGGCTGCGCTTCGATGACTTCGCGCCGCGCCTCTCGTTCTTCTTCAACAGCCATAACGACTTCTTCGAGGAGATCGCCAAGTTCCGCGCCGCGCGCCGGATCTGGTACAAGCTCTGCCGCGAGCGCTTCGGGGCAGAGAACGAGCGCTCGACCTGGATGCGCTTTCATACCCAGACCGCCGGTGTCTCCCTCACTGCTCAGCAGCCGCTGAACAACCTCACCCGGGTCGCCATTCAGGCGCTCGCCGGCGTGCTGGGCGGCACCCAGAGCCTCCATACCGATGCGTACGACGAGGCGTGGGCGGTTCCGTCGGAGGATGCCGCCATGCTTGCCCTGCGCCAGCAGCAGATCCTCGCCGAGGAGTCGGGCGTCGCCTCGACCGTTGATCCGCTCGGCGGCTCGTACTTCGTGGAGACGCTCACCAACCAGACCGAGCAACGCGCCTGGGCGTACATCAGGCGCATCGATGAGCTGGGTGGCATGGTCCGCGCGATCGAGACCGGCTACCCGCAGGCCGAGATCGCGGACGCCGCGTACGAGCAGTCGCGTGAGGTCGAGCATCACGAGCGCGAGATCGTTGGTGTCACCAGGTACGCGGATCCCGACGAGGAGCTGCGGATCCCGCTGCTGATCATCAGCAAGGAGCAGGAACTGCGCCACCTCGATCGCCTGGCCGGTGTGCGGGCCGAGCGCGATGCTTCGGGGCACGCCGCCGCGTTGACGCGACTGCGGGAAGAGGCGACGGGCGGCCACACCAACCTGATGCCGGCGATCATAGCCGCGGTCGAGGCCTACGCCACGATCGGCGAGATGTGCGGCATCCTCCGCCACGTGTACGGCGAGTACCGGGAGCCGCTCGCCGTCTAGCCGCCGGCGACGCGGGCGATCGTGCCCGGTTGTTGCCCGACGCGATCAGCCGGAATCGGCCAGATCGTCGCTTATCACGATTACGAGTCGTATCGGGCAAGGGCGACCCGCTTCGGGTTCTGCGGTCGAGCCTCAGCTGATCTCGGGAGGCGGGGGTGACGTCTCTGCGACCGCCATCTGAGCCGCGGCGGTCGCCTCGACCGCCTCGGCTCGCCGTCGTCGCATGACATGGAGCGCGAGCGCACCCAGCGCGAGGAACCAGGCGATAAAGTAGAGGAGTGCGCCGAGCGCCCCGTGAACGAACGTGGCAAGGCTCAGGAGGAGTGCCCAGATCAGCGCGCCAACGGGGTAGGCAAGCCACGCTGAAAGGTCAGCGCGCGAGGCGATGGCCTGGCCGATTCCAGCGGCAACATACACCTGGGCCACGAGGGCGACGACGATGGTCAACAGCACCACAACGATGATCGGAGCGACAAACGCCCCGCCGAGCTGCGGGAGCAGAAGCCCGAACAATACGGCCAGCACGCCGAGCACTACCAGGGCAGCGATCTGGCCGATCCAGACCAGGACGCCAACGCCGAAGCTCGGCACCGGCCGCAGGCGGATCTCCTGGCCCACGCCAGCCATGTGCGCGGGGCGCACGACGAGGAGCAGGTATCCCAGCACCAGCAGGCCGACCCAGAGGCCGAGCAGGTTGAGGAACGGGTTGTCGTCGAGCGGGCTCTGCTGCTCTACCGTCGGCTCGAGGCGCTCGGTGCGGCCGGTGATCTGAGCGCCAGGAGCGACCTGCGCAGCGTTCCGGCTTCGATAGCGCAGGTCTCCGCCGATCCGTCCTGCGGGACCGACGCTGACCGAGCCCGCCTCCACGTCCACCGACCCGTCGACCTGACCGCCCATGCTGAGCGTGCCCATGTTGCCGGTCAGGTCTCCGCCGATCGCGCCGTCCATCGACAGGGTGGCGACCCCAGCCATCATCCCATCGCCGATCGTCGCGGTCGGGCTGACGACGACGTCGGAAGCGAATACCACGACCTCCTTGCCGACCGCGCCACTCAGTGTGATGCTCTGCCCGGCGACGCGCGTGGCTCCATCAACCTGTCCGTTCAGCTCCAGCGACTGTGCGGCCCCCATGACCGAGCCGCTGACGTGGCCGTTGATCACGATCTGCGACGCTGCCGCGAGGAGATCGCCGTTGATCGTGCCGTTGACGACGAGGGTCTGGCCTGCGAAGTAGAGGCTGCCGTCGATCGTTTCATCGGCTGCGATCGTCCTGGTGTCGCCCGACTCGAACTGGGCGCCGAGCGCGGGACGGGCGAAGCCGAGCACCAGGCCTATGCCGAGCAGCGGCAGCAGGAGCGCAACCAGTCCGGATCGACGATGACTCATTGCCGCTGATTATGCGCGCGCCGCCACCCGAACCGCTGCGGTAATCGGGTGGTAAGCGGCCGGTAAGCGGTGGAGTGCCAATCTCCACGCAGCGGGGGAACGGCGCGGGTGCGTGCCCTACAGTCCCGGGAGCCCACGGCGCGTCCGCAGGCCCCGGACCGCGCCGCTTCCCCGCTCAGCTGCCCGAACTGGCGGCGACGGGCCGACGCTCGGCGATCAGCTGCCGATAGAGTGCCTCGTACTCGTCGACCATCCGGGTTGCGGAGAAGCGCTCGAGCGCCCGTGCCCGAATCGCGGCGCGATCGAGGTCGCGCACCATCTCGACTGCCAGCGCCGCCTCGGCGACGTCATCCACCAGGAATCCGTCGACGCCATGCTCGATGGTCTCGGTCAGCGCCCCGGCGCGCCGCGCGATGACTGGCGTGCCGGTCCCCAGCGACTCGATCGCCACCAGCCCGAAGGGCTCCGGCCAAGCGCCCAGCATCAAGGTGGCGAGGGCGCCCGCCAGCAATGGGTCGCTCGGCGAGAACCGCCACGATGCGCTCGGTCCCGGCGTATGCCGGCGGCGGGATCGGGATCATGGGTGGAGCCAGCAGCCCGATTCGCATCGGGCCCGCAGCGGAGACGGCGGTGGAAGCCACGCCAGAGAGTAAAGCAGGTGTCATGCCGAGCGCTCGCCCGCATACCATGCGGAGGTGAAGCTGCACCTGCTCGACGCCACCTTCGAGCTGTTCCGTGCCTACTTCTCACGCCCACCGGAATGGGCGCCCGACGCCCGCCCGGTGAACGCGGTGCATGGTCTGCTCGAGTCGACGCTCTCCCTCCTCCGCGAGCCGGACGTCACCCACGTCGGCGCGGCGACGGACAAGGTGATCGTGAGCTGGCGCAACGACCTGTTCGCCGGTTACAAGACCGAGGCGGGCATGCCGCCCGACCTCCTGGCGCAATTCCCGGATGCCGAGCGAGCCCTGGAGGCAATTGGTGTGCCCGTGTGGCCGATGGTGGCCGACGAGGCGGACGACGCACTCGCCACGGCGGCCGCGCGCTGGGGTGACGACCCCCGTGTCGAGCAGGTGGTCATCTGCAGCGTCGACAAGGATCTCGCCCAGTGCGTTCGTGGCCGTCACGTGGTGTTACGCGATCGCATCCGCAACAAGACGTACGACGAAGCCGGGGTCGTCGAGAAGTTCGGCGTGCCCCCGGCAAGCATTCCCGATTACCTCGCGCTGGTGGGCGACAGCTCGGACGGCTATCCAGGGCTGCCCGGTTGGGGCGCGAAGAGCGCCGCGACGGTGCTTGCGCGCTGGGGCTCGATCGACGCTGTGCCCGAGAGCGCGCTCGACTGGGATCTCCCGCTGCGCAATGCCAGCCGGCTGGCGGCGACCCTGGTCGAGCGCCGTGACGAGGCGCTTCTGTATCGCACGCTCGCCATTCTCCGCACCGACTCGCCGATCACCAAAGATCTTGATGAGCTCGAGTGGCAGGGCGTGCCCCGGGAGCCCTTTCTGGCCCTCTGCGAGGAGCTCGGCTTCGACCGAATTCGGCAGCGCATCCATCGCTGGCGCAACGCCAGAGCCTGACCCGGCAGATACGCTCTGTCGGCTGCCAGCGCCGACAGGACCCTCGAGACGCCGAGAGCGACGTCGACCGCAGTCAGACGGTCGGGAGCAGGCGCGCGACGATCAGCTCGGCTGCGGCCACGTCCTGGATCGCCAGGCCGACACTCTTGAAGATCGTGATGGCCGCCGGATCGCGCGTGCCCGCGTAGTCGCGGGTCAGGCTACCGATCTCGATCGCGTCCCCCTCACTCAGCTCGCCCCCCTCAATCGCGGCCAGCAGATCCCCGGCTTCGGCCAGCGCGGCGCCGCGTGAGTCGACGGCAACCA
>JALYSK010000065.1 GCA_030854805.1 Chloroflexota bacterium
GTCCTTCTCATCGGCGACGGCGATGAGGTGACGGTTGGTACGCCAACCGTGCCGGGTGCCTCGGTGAGCGCCACGGTGCTGGGCGAGGAGCTCGGCCCGAAGCTGGTCATCTACAAGTTCAAGCAGAAGGTCAAGTACCGCCGGCGCACCGGGCACCGGCAGCACCTCACCTCGGTCCGCATCGATACGATCAATACCGGGGTGCCCAAGCGTGCGACCGCGCGCCGCGTCACCGTCAAGTCGAGCGAAGACGCTGAGGCCGACGTTGCAGCGGCTGCGAAGCCCAAGGCTCGGCGAGCGCCGAGAGGCAAGAAGGCGGAGGCTTCGGCCGAGGAGGAGACGAAGTAGATGGCACACAAGAAGGCCGGCAGCTCGTCGCGCAATGGGCGAGACAGCGTCGGCCAGCGGCTGGGCGTCAAGCGCGGCGACGGGCAGTATGTCCTCGCCGGCACGATCATCGTGCGACAGCGCGGCAGTACGTTCCATCCCGGCGAAAACGTCGGGATGGGGCGCGACTACACGCTCTTCGCCACCGCCGAGGGCAAGGTCAAGTTCAGTCACGAGGCCCGCGATCGCAAGCGGGTGAGCGTCCAGGCCGGCGAGGTTGCCTCAGCCTGACGCAGGAGCACCAGAAATGAAGTCCGATATTCATCCGAAGTACCATCAGGCCGAGGTGCACTGCGTTTGCGGTAACACCTTTACGGTTGGGTCGACCGTCGAGTCGATCCGGGTCGAGGTCTGTGCCAAATGCCATCCCTTCTACACCGGGACGCAGAACATCGTGGATACCGCGGGCCAGGTCGAGCGGTTCCAGAAGCGCATGGAGCGCGCGCAGCGCTGACTTGGCGGATGCGGCTGGCCCCGCATCTCCTCTTCCTCATTCCCGAGCTGCTGATCGCCGCAGGGCCTTTCGTCATCCAGGCGGCGGGGCGCGGCCGCTTCCGCATGCCCGATTTCTTCTACGGCGGCCAGGCGCTGATCGAGGGCGTCATGATGCGGGGCCGCACAACCGTCGCGATGAGCGTTCGTCCCCGCGACGGAGCCGTCCGGACCTACTCCGAGCCGCTTCCCGCCGCCCTCTCCAATGGACGCTGGATCCGGGTCCCCTTCGTCCGCGGCGTCTTCGTCCTGTACGAGACCCTGGTGATCGGTACGCGGATGCTGATGCGCTCGGCGGCACTGGCCGCTGAAGGCGAGGACGTCCAGCTTGGTAAAGGAGCGATCGCGCTGACGCTGGTCCTCTCGCTCGGGTTCGCGGTCTCACTGTTCTTCTTGCTCCCCCTCTTCCTGTCGACCTTCGCCGATCACGCGACGCGCAGTGACCTGCTCTCGAACGCGATCGAAGGGCTGATCCGGCTGGGGATCTTCGTCGGCTATCTGGCGCTGATCGGGATGGCCGGCGACATCAGGCGCGTCTTCGCGTACCACGGCGCCGAGCACAAGGCGATCAGCGCGCACGAGGCGCGCGAGCCGCTCACGCCTGAGGCGGTCGACCGCTTCAGCACCGCACACACCCGCTGCGGAACGACCTTCATCCTGATCGTCGTCGTGATCAGCATCTTCTTCTTCAGCCTGGTGCCTCGCGCCGGGGTCCCACTCCCGCTCCTCTTCGCCAGCCGGATCGTGCTCATCCCGCTCATCGCGTCGGTCGCCTATGAGCTGGTCCGCTTCGGCGCGCGCAACTACGGAAATGCCGTGGTGCGCGCGATCTACGCGCCCGGCCTCTGGCTCCAGTCATTGACGACGCGACCTCCGGATCGGTCGATGCTGGAGGTGAGCATCGCCTCGCTCGAGTCGTGCATCGCATCCGACGAGGCGGCGGCCGGTAAGCCGATGGTGGCGTCGGGCTCATGATCGACCGCCTCAGTGAGATCGAGGCACGTTACGAAGAGCTCAGCCGCCTGATGTCGAGCCCCGGGGTGGCCAACAACCCGGCCCAGCTGCAGCGGTACGGCAGAGAGCTCTCCCGGCTCGAGCCGATGGTCTCCGCGCTGCGTCGCTGGCGCGACCTGACCGCGGAGCTCGCCGCCACGAACCAGATGACGCACGACGCTGATGAGGAAGTGCGCGTCATGGTTCGAGACGAGCTCGAGCGTCTGCAGGGAGAGACGGATGCGCTTGAGGCCGAGCTGCGCCGGATGCTCGTCCCGCGCGACCCCAATGACGAGCGCGACGTGATCCTCGAGGTGCGCGCCGGCGCGGGCGGCGACGAGGCGGCCATCTTCGCGGCTGACCTGTTCCGCATGTATGTTCGCTACGCGGGCCAGCGCGGCTGGAAGATCGAGCTGCTCAGCAGCTCGGAGAGCGGCGCAGGCGGCTTCAAAGAGGTGATCGCCGAGGTGAACGGCGAGGGCGCATTCTCGAGGCTGAAATGGGAGAGCGGTGTCCACCGCGTTCAGCGCGTACCCGTCACCGAGACCGCTGGCCGCATTCATACCTCCACCGCGACCGTCAGCGTCCTGCCGGAGGCGGACGAGGTTGAGCTCGAGATCCCGGACAAGGACCTGCGCATCGACGTCTACCGATCGTCGGGCCCGGGCGGCCAGAGCGTCAATACCACCGATTCAGCGGTGCGGGTCACCCACCTGCCGACCGGGCTGATGGTGGCCATCCAGGACGAGAAGAGCCAGCACAAGAATCGCGCCAAGGCGATGTCGGTGCTGCGAGCTCGGCTGCTCGAGCTCGAGCAGCAGCGCCAGGCGGAGGAGCGCGGCGACGTCCGACGTTCCCAGCTGGGTACGGGCGAGCGCTCGGAGAAGATCCGCACCTACAATTACCCCGACGATCGCGTGACCGATCACCGCATCGGCCTCACCGTGCACAACCTGCCCGGCCTGCTCGAGGGCGACCTCGACCGGTTGGTCGAACCACTGGCGGAAGCGGACCAGGCCGAGCGCCTCGCGCGGGTGGGCGGCGATGGCGCAGCTTGAGACCAATGCGGGTGCGCCGACCGCCGCCAGTCTCCTGATTGCCGCCTCGGAGCGCCTGCGCCGCAGTGGATCCCCCTCGCCGCGGCTCGACGCCGAGCTGCTGATCAGCCACGCCTTTTCGCGTGATCGAGCCTGGCTCCACGCCCACCCCGACGCGGAGCTTTCATCCGAGGCTGCGACCGCCCTCGCGGTCTGGCTGCGCCGTCGCGAGGCCGGTGAGCCGATCGCGTACATCCGAGGCTTCAAGGAATGGTTCTCGTTGCGGGTGCAGGTCGACGCGCGCGCCCTCATCCCGCGCCCGGAGACCGAGCTGCTGGTCGAGTCTGCGATCGCCGAGATCGCCTCGCGGCTGACGCGTGACGGCGCACCAATCCTCGTCTGGGACGTGGCGACCGGCAGCGGCGCAGTGGCACTGGCGCTCGCGCTGCGATTCAGCAGCGCCCTCGCCCTCGGCCGTCTGCGGCTGGTCGCCTCGGACCTCTCGCCCGATGCCCTCGAGCTCGCGGCAGAGAACCTCGCCGCCCACGGAGTCGCGGAGCTGGCCACGCTCGTCTGTGCGGATCTCCTCTCGGCCGCAGGCGCCGCTCCGACCCTCCCTGATCTGGTCGTCGCGAATCTGCCGTACGTGCCCGCCGCCGAGGTCGACGCCGCCGTCGGGAGCCTGCGATACGAGCCCCGCACCGCGCTCGACGGCGGTCCGGACGGGCTCGATCTTGTCCGAGCACTGCTCGCCCAGCTTCCTGAGCGCCTCTCTCCGCATGGTGTCGCGCTCCTCGAAATGGGCTCGGGCCAGGCTCCGGCGGTGCGCCGCTTCATCGACGGCCTGACGATGCGCGCCGCGGTCACCACCCTCCCCGACCTGGCCGGGATCGACCGCGTCGCGCGCATCGCTCGCCTCTGAGCCCGTCGGGCCGAGGCGATTCGACTCACGGGCGCTACCCTTGTCGGACATGGCCATCTTGCTGGCGCCCGACGACGAGGGAATCGCGCAAGCCGCGGACTTGTTGCGTGCGGGCGGCCTGGTCGCTTTCCCGACCGACACCGTCTACGGGATTGGATGCCGGGTCGGCGACGAGACGGCGCTGGCGCGACTCTTCGAGGCCAAGCGTCGCCCAGCGGAGAAGGCGGTCCCGATCCTTGTCGCATCCCTTGAGGAAGCCTCCAACCTGGGCTTCGATACCGATCGAGCGCGCGACGTCGCGGACCGATTCTGGCCGGGCGGACTGACGCTGGTCCTGGGAGATGCGGCTCGGAGCCAGGCGTTCAGGGCCCCGGACCATCCGATCGCATTGGCGCTCATCGGCGCCGCCGGACCCCTCGCGACCTCGAGCGCCAACCGCAGCGGGGAGCCGGAGACCTACGAAGCCAGCGACGTGCTGATCGCCTTTGCCGGCAGCGATCTCCTCGACGGGGTGCTCGACGGGCGGCGGGTACCGGGCGGCGTGGCCTCATCGGTACTGGACCTCACGGTCGACCCGCCACGCCTGCTGCGTGAGGGCCCGATCTCCCGCGCGGAGCTCGAACGGGCGGTCGGCACACTAGACTGACCGCGCAATGCGCGTCGCGATCGGCTCCGACCACGCGGGCTTCGCCCTGAAGGGAGAGCTCTGCAGCCTCCTCGATGAGCTGCGGGTCGAGTACCGCGACTTCGGCACTTTCACGGGAGAGACGGTCGACTATCCGGATTTCATCGCGCCCGTCGCTCGCGCCGTCGCTCGGGGTGACTTCGAGCTCGGGATAGTGCTGGGCGGAAGCGGCACCGGCGAGGCGATCGTCGCCAACAAGGTGCGCGGCATCCGATGTGTCGAATCGACCGATCCGGTGACCGCGCGTCTCGGCCGCGAGCACAACGACGCGAATGTTCTGGCGATCGGCTCGCGGATCGTCGGAATCGAAGTCGCTCGAGCGTGCGTGCGCGAATTCCTGGTCGGCCAGTTCCAGGGTGGGCGGCACGTGCCGCGCATCGAGAAGATCGCGCGGGTCGAGGCCGAAGAGTCCGGCCGCTGACCGCCTTCGATATGGCCGCCGGTCTACACTCCGGTGAGAGCAGATGAGGGAGAGCATGGACCCGTGGGCGCCGCTCGAGGATGAGGATCCGGAGATCTATCAAGCCGTTGTAGACGAGGCGGAGCGCACCCGGTCGCACCTCGAGCTGATCGCATCGGAGAGCTATCCGAGCCTGGCAGTGCTGCAGGCGACCGGCTCGATCATGACTGCCAAGTACGCCGAGGGCTACCCCGGCCGTCGCTACTACGGCGGCTGCGAAGTGGTCGATGTGGCGGAGAATCTCGCCCGCGACCGGGCCAAGGAGCTCTTCGGCGCCGAGCACGCGAATGTGCAGCCGCACGCCGGCGCGCAGGCCAACATGGCCGTCTATCACGCGCTCCTGCAGCGCGGCGATACGGTGATGGGCCTCAGCCTCGACCAGGGCGGCCACCTCACGCACGGGAGCCCGGTCAACTTCAGCGGGCAGTACTACAGCTTCGTCGCGTACCACGTCGATCGCCAGACGCACCTGATCGACATGGATGAGGTGCGGACCCTGGCGCGCGAGCATCGGCCGAAGATGATCGTCACCCGCGCCACCGCGTACCCACGCCTATGGGACTTCGCCGCGTTCCGCGAGATCGCCGACGAGGTCGGCGCCTACCTGATGACCGATATGGCCCATTTCGCGGGCCTCGTCGCCGGAGGCGTGCATCCATCGCCGATCCCGCACTCCGACGTGGTGACCACCACCACCCACAAAACCCTGCGCGGCCCACGCGGGGCGATAATCCTCTCACGTGCAGAGCACGCGAAGGCGATCGACAAGGCGGTCTTCCCCGGCATCCAGGGCGGGCCGCTGATGCATGTGATCGCCGCCAAAGCGGTCGCCTTCCGCCAGGCGATGTCGGACCGGTTCCGAGAGGAGATGGCGCAGACGGTGACCAACGCGCAGGCGCTCGCGGCGGGCCTCGCCGAGCGGGGGGCCTCGATCATCTCCGGCGGGACGGATAATCACCTGATGCTGGTCGACGTGACCCCCTTCAGCGTGACGGGCAAGGAGGCGGATGCGGCCCTGGGTGAGGTGCGCATCACCGTGAACAAGAACACGATCCCGTACGATCCGCAGCCGCCCATGATCGGCAGCGGCATCCGCGTCGGCACACCGGCGGTCACCTCGCGCGGGATGACGGAGTCGGAGATGCGCGAGATCGCGGCGCTCATCGTCGACGGCATCGCCGCCCGAGGAGATGCTGACGCGCAAGCGAGCATTCGCGAGCGCGTGGCCTCCATCGCCGACCGCTTCCCGGTCCCCGGCCTGCCGGAGACGCGAGCTCGCGCGGCCGTCTGAGCCGCTCCTCGCACTTGGCCGAATCGGACGGGCTCGGCTATACTCCCCGCGGCCGACTGCTGTGAGTCGAACCTGAATGACACAATTGACGCCCATGGGACTCGTCAAGATCCTGGGCCAGGTGACCGGAATCATGGTGATCCCCATCGTGGGTGGCGCGGTGGCCGGCCTCGTCGCTGACAGGATGCTGGGTACCACCCCCCTTCTCGTGGTGAGCGGGCTGGTACTCGGGACCCTGATCTCAGCCGTCGGCATCTGGCTCCTGATCCGCTCGGGTGTGCGCAAGGGTTACGGCGGCGGACCCGGCGATGGAGCCTGACGGCGGTCAGAAGGACGACGACGGTGGGAAGCCCGCCGAGGGATCCCAAACGGCTAACTGGGGAATGGCCTTCGATCTGGGGCTGAGATTGGGAATATCGGTGGTGCTGGGTGTGGGCGGCGGACTGCTGCTCGACAGCTGGCTGCACACCAGCCCGATTCTCACGCTGATCGGCGTGGTGCTCGGAATTGGAGCGGCGATGTACACGATCTGGGATGTCGCGCGCAAAGGCATGAGGAGATAGATGCCGGCGCAGGGAGGCGGGAGCCTGATCCATGTCGCGATCAAGGCGGAGACGCTTTTCACGATCGGGCCGTTCGAGTTCACCAACAGCATGGTCGGCGCGCTGCTCGCCTCCGCGCTGCTACTGGCGGCCGCCTGGTTCTTCGTTGGGCGTTCGTCGCTGATTCCGACCCGGCTTCAGAGCCTGATCGAGCTGCCAGTGGAATGGATGGCCGGCATCACGGCAGGCTCGACGAGCCGCTGGCGCGGCTACGTGGGATTGGTCATCGGGCTCTTCCTGATGATCCTCGTCGCCAACTGGCTGGGTCTGCTCCCCGGTGTCGGCACCATCGGCCTGGTGCGCGAAACCGAGCACGGCTCTGAGCTCGTCCCCTTCATCCGCCCCGCGTCGGCCGACCTGAACTTCACACTCGGCCTGGCGATCGTGGCGTTCGTCGTCTTCGTCTGGTGGGGCGTTCGGATCAACGGACCGGTCGGCTACCTGAAGGAGCTCATCGGCGAGCCGCGCTACATGGCGCCACTCATGTTTCCGATCCACCTCATCAGCGAGCTGAGCCGCCTCATCAGCCTCTCGATGCGACTCTTCGGCAACGTGTTTGCCGGCGAGGTGCTGCTTGCGACCATGCTGGCCTTGACGACGGCCACGATCTTCGTCCTGCCGCTCGCCTTCTTCGTCCCCGCCGTCTTCCTGGGGCTGGAGCTCCTCTTCGGGTTCGTCCAGGCGATGGTCTTTGCCCTGCTCGCCATGGCGTACATCACCCTCGCCATCGCCGAGCACCACGCCGGATCGGACCATGCAGAAGTGAACGCCAACCACCCGCCGGCCGGCGAGCCGGACCTCAGTTCCGCCAGCGCCCACGGATAGGGCACCAACGATGCCTGCCCGCTGCAGGTTCCGAACAGGAGGAGAGAGACAAGTGAATTCCAATCTCGCTGCCGGTCTGGCCATGATCGGTGCCATCGGTCCGGGGATCGGCCTCGGCATCGGCTTCAGCAAGGCCATGGAGGCGCTGGGCCGCAACCCGGAGGCGTCGGGCACGATCTTCGTTCCCTATATCCTCGGGCTCGCGCTGACCGAGGCGATTGGCATCTACTGCTTCGTCGTCTCCCTGATCCTCATCTTCGCGGGCTAGGCGGCGGACGTGAGGTTCTTCGAGGCCTTCGGCGTCGACTTCATCAAGCTGGCCTTCCAGATCGTCAACTTTCTGCTGCTCCTCTATCTACTGAACCGCTTCCTCTTCAAGCGGGTCCTCGGCCTCCTCGACGAGCGGCGGGCGAGGATCGAGCAGGGGCTGGAGGATGCGGAATCGGCGGCTCGCGATCGGGAGCTGGCTCGCGCCGAGCGCGAGGCCGCCGTGGCGGAGGCGCGCAAGGAGGCTCAGGCCATGATCGCGCGTTCGAACAAGATGGCCGAGGACGCTCGCGTCGAGATTCTGGCCGAGGCGCGCGCCCAGGCGGAGAAGCTCACCGAGAAGGCGCGTGACGAGATCGTGGCCGAGAAAGAGAAGGCGATGGCTGAGATCCGCTCGCGGGTCGCCGACCTGGCGCTGGAAGCCGCAGCCAAGCTGGTTGGCAGCCAGATGGACGGCCCCACTCAGCGCCGGCTGGTCGAGAGTTTCCTGGCAGAGGTCAAGCCGTCGACAAAGGGCGGTAGCTGACCGATGGCACGACGGGAGACGGCTGCGCGTCGCTACGCGGAGGCAGCGTTCGAGCTCGGGCGTGCGGACGGCACGCTCGACGCATGGGCGGACGACCTCGCCAGGCTGAGCGAGGCGCTCGCGAACCAGCAGGTCGAGGCGATTGTCAAGCACCCCGCCATCGCGTTCGCCCGGAAGGAAGGCGTGCTCCAGCAGGTGGTCGGCGGCGGCGTTTCGAAGGAGGCGCTCAGCCTTGTCCTGCTGATGATCCGGCGCGGGCGACCGAAGCAGGTCGCTGCCATGGTCGAGCGCTTCAACGAGCTGCTGCGCAGGGAGCGCGGCATCGTGCGGGCTGAGGTGCGCACCGCGCTGCCGCTCGACGACGCGGAACGAACGGCAATCTCCGAACGCCTGCGTGCCCTGACCGGCGAGAAGGTCGAGATCAGCGAGATCGTTGACGGGTCGCTCATCGGTGGCATCGCGGTTCGTATCGGCGACCGACTCTATGACGCGAGCGTGCGCAGCCGGCTGGAGCGGCTTCGCGCGCGGCTGACCGCCTGACGAGAACTGAGGAACCAATGGCGATTCGATCCGACGAGATCACGTCGATCATCAAGAGCGAGATCAAGGGCTTCGACGAAGGCGCCGACATATCCGGCGTGGGGACCATCGTCGAAGTGGGCGACGGGATCGCGCAGATCTACGGCCTCTCCGGCGCCCTCGCGTCCGAGCTGCTCGAGTTTCCGCATGGCGTGATGGGGATGGCGTTCAACCTGGAGGAGGAGACGGTGGGCGCCCTCATCCTGGGGGACTACACCGAGCTGAAGGAGGGCGATCCGGTCAAGACCACCGGGCGCGTGGTCGAGGTGCCGGTCGGCGATGCATTGATTGGTCGAGTGGTGAATCCGCTCGGCCAGCCGGTCGACGGCAAGGGGGCCATCGAGACGACGACGACTCGGCCGGTGGAGCGAATCGCCCCGGGAGTGATCGTGCGCCAGCCGGT
>JALYSK010000090.1 GCA_030854805.1 Chloroflexota bacterium
CCGCAAAGGCACCCCCTCGGTGCTCGGCGCCGCGGTCGGCGCCGTCGCGGGGCTGGTCGCGATTACGCCAGCCGCCGGCTACGTCACGCCGGCCGCCGCCGTGCTCATCGGGCTCGGCGTCGGGATCGTCTGCTATGGCGCCGCCCAGCTTCGCTTGCGGGCGCGCGTGGACGACGCCCTCGACGTCTTCAGTGTGCACGGCGTGGGAGGCGCGTTCGGCGCCCTGGCCGTTGGTGTCTTCGCCACGGTGGCGGTCAATCCGGCGGGCGTCGACGGCCTTGTGGCCGCCGGCAACGTGTCCCCGCTCGTGACGCAGGCGATCGGCGTTCTCGTCGTCGGCGCCTACTCCGCCGTCGCCACCAGCGCGATCCTGTTCCTCATCAACCTCGTCGTCCCGATCCGGGTCCCCGGACCCGAGGAGGAGCAGGGCCTCGACCTCGCCCAGCACGGCGAAATCGCCTACCAGCCCTGAATCACGTTCACGTACAGCACGGGAGAACTACAGATGGATATCGCCGCTTTCGCCAGCTTCGCCGTCCTGCTCATCGCCTGGGTCGCCGCGCCAAGCGGCATGGTGCGCAGGGGGACGTCGCCCTCCCCGCAGGCGAGCGACGTTCAACCAATCACCGGCTATCAAGCTCGTCCCGAATCCGTGCGCTCGTCGTAATCGAACGCACTCACGCTGGCCCACAATTCGTCTTGCAGGCGCTGCCGGTGATGGACTTGCTCACCGCCTGAGACCGACCAGCGGAGGAGACCGATGACTACGACGCACGCGATCGGGCCAGTCGAGTCGCGCGCGTCGCCAGTCGAGCCGGGGGAGTTGGCCGCACTCCGCGAGATCGTCCGCCTGGGAACGACGGCGCCCACCTGGGACGAGCTCATGCAGCTCATCGTCGACCGCAGCACGGTGGCGATGACGGCGGAGGTGTGCTCGCTCTACCTCGTCGACGGTGACGGTGCGGGCCTGACACTGGCCGCGACCAACGGAGTCGATCGCCAGCAGATCGGGGTTGCTCGGCTCGAGATCGGCCAGGGCATCACCGGTCTCGCGGCGCGCGACCGCGCACCGGTCGTCAGCACTGATCTTGCTACGGATCCGCGCTGCGCCTGGATCCGCGGGGTCGACCACGAGCGCTTCACCTCGATCCTGGCCGTGCCGCTCGAGGTGCGCGACCGCGTGGTCGGGGTCCTTAACGTGAAAACAGTCGCGCGCCGCGAATTCGACACGGTCGACGTGCGGCGCCTCTCGACGATCGCCGAACTGCTGGCGGGCGTCGTACAGCGTCGCCGGCTCCACCTCGAGACCGAGGCACAGCTCGACAGCCTGCGCAGCCTGGATCAGGCGCGCGCAGAGCTCATCGCGGTGGTGACGCATCAGCTGCGGACCCCGCTCGCCGTGGTGCGGGCCTACCTCGACCTGCTGGCGGAGGCGGCCGACGCGCTTCGACGTCCCGATGTCGCCGGCTGGCACGAGGCGGCAACGGGCGAGGTGCTCCGGCTCGACGGCCTCGTCAACGCCATCCTCGACACCGCTCGAGCTGATCGGCTCCTGACCGTCGATCGGCGACCGTTCGACGTGGGACCGGTGATCGATGAGGTCCTGACCCGATTGGCGCCGCTCCTGCGCCAGCATCGGCTCGAGCGCTACGCGGAGGGCACGCCAAGCGCACTCGGCGATCCCGCCCGGCTGGCCCAGGTCCTCGAGCTCCTCCTCGAGAACGCTGCCAAGTACGCCCCGCCCGGCGCGACGATCGTCGTGGCCGATTGGAGCGCCGATGGCGACGTTCATGTTTGCGTCGGCGACGACGGCCGCGGCATCCCCCCGGATCAGCGCGAGACCGTCTTCGAGCCGTTCGTGCGCATCGGCCAGGACGGCACGCCCGGTACGGGCGTCGGGCTCTTCGCGGCGCGGCGGCTGGTCGGCGCCATGGGCGGCCGCCTCTGGATCGAAGATAAGCCGGCCGGCGGCAGCCAGTTCGTTGCCGCGCTCGCAGAGGCCGGCGCGGAGGCAGCGTGAGCAAGGCGGCGCCGCTGCGCATCCTCGTCATCGACGATGAGCCGGCGATGGTCGGTGCCGTCGCGGCGCTTGTCGGAAGCGTCGGGCACCGGGTGACCTCGGCCTACGACGGGCACGAAGCGGTGCGCCGCTTCGACGCTGAGCGCCCGGACCTCGTGATCCTGGACCTCGCCATGCCGGGCCTCGATGGGCTGGCCGTGTGCTCCGCTATCCGGGAGCGCGGCACGACGCCGATCATCATCCTCTCCGGCGAGGGCCAGGAGGCCGCCAAGGTGGAGGCGCTCGACGCCGGCGCCGACGACTACGTGACCAAGCCGTTTGGTAAGAATGAGCTGCTCGCCCGCATCCGAGCCGTCACGCGACGCAGTGAGGCAGAAGGATCGAGGGAGGAGGCGGTGGGCTCGGTACGCATCGACCGGCGACGCCACGAGGCCTGGGCAGGCGAACGCCTGCTCCGGCTCACTCCAATCGAGTTCGCCTTGCTCGATGCACTTGCATCGGCCCACGGAGACCTCGTTACCCACGCCGAGCTTCTGGCAGCCGGATGGCCGGGCGAGCCGGATCCCGACCCCCTGTGGACCAAGCCACACCTAGCCCGCCTGCGAGCGAAGCTGCGCGAGACCGGCGCGGCACTCCCGGTCCCGGTGCACGCCGTCGGCTATCGCCTCATCGAGCAGCGGCCAGGCGCTCCACCGGAGGGGCAGTGACGGCCTCCAACGCTGGCCGGGGCTCGACCACCACGAACTGATGCCATGCGTTCTGACCCTCCGCCAGGAGGGCGGCCGCACGCCGGCTCCCCTCGCCCGCATGATCTTCGAGGAGGCCGAGCAGCAGGTGTCTATCAGCGTCGTCAGCGATTGCCCGCGCCCACACGCTGTCGCGGTTGAGCCGGTCCCGGACGCCGTCCTCGTCCAGGACGAAGGCACGGCCGCCGCTCATCCCGGCCCCGAAGTTGGGACCGATGCTCCCCAACACTACGACCGTCCCGCCGGTCATGTACTCGCAGCCGTGCGCGCCGATCCCCTCCACGACCGCCCGCGCCCCGCTGTTGCGCACGGCGAAGCGCATACCAGCGCGGCCGACGAGGTGGAGCGTGCCCGCGGTGGCACCGAAGAGGCAAACATTGCCCGCCACCGCCTGGGTCTGAGCATCGCCGCCCTCTGCCCGCGGCCGCACGACGATGGTGCCGCCCGACAGACCCTTCCCCACGTAGTCGTTCGCCTCGCCGGTCACGACGATCCGCATCCCGGCCACCGCGAAGGCACCCAGGCTCTGCCCGGCAGATCCGTTCAGCTCGTACCGCACGCGTGGCGGGCGCCAGGGCCCCGGGCGGCGCTGTAGCGCACCGGACAGGCGCGCGCCGATGCTGCGATCCCTGGTCGTCACGCGTGACCGCAGCACAACCGGCTCGCCGGCGGCCACGCGAGCAACGCTCGCCTCGAGCGCATCGGCTTCGAATCCGGATTGTCCCTGTTGGTCAGCCCGCGGCGATCGATCCTTCGGCGCGTCGCTGGATACGGGCCTCCAGCCCACCGGATGCAGTACCGGGCCGAGGTCGAGGGCGTTGGACGCACCCGCACCCAGAAGTTCGCTTCGCCCAATCGCTTCGCCCAAGGAAGCGATCCCCAGGCCAGCAAGCTCACGCCGCACGTCCTCGGCGAGCGCGGTGAAGAAGGCGACCACCTGCTCCGGCGTGCCAGTGAACTTGGCGCGCAGCTCTTCACGCTGGGTGGCGATCCCGGTCGGGCAGGTGTCGAGATGGCACTGGCGAGCCATATCGCAGCCGATGGCAACGAGCGCGGCAGTTCCGAAGCCGTACTCCTCGGCACCCAGTAGGGCGGCCACGACGACGTCGCGTCCGGACTGCAGGCCGCCGTCGGTGCGGAGCGATACCCGATCGCGGAGGCGGTTGCGGACCAGCACCTGGTGCGTCTCGGCCAGACCGAGCTCCCACGGCAGCCCCGCGTGCTTGATCGAGGAGAGCGGGGAGGCCCCGGTGCCGCCGGCGTGCCCGCTCACCATGATGTAGTCGGCGTGCGCCTTCGCCACGCCCGCCGCGATGGTCCCGATCCCGGTCGCGGCCACCAGCTTCACCCCGATCCTTGCTCTTGGGTTGACCGCCCGGAGATCGGAGATGAGCTGCGCCAGGTCCTCGATCGAGTAGATGTCGTGGTGCGGCGGCGGGCTGATCATCGTCATGCCCGGCTGCCCGCGCCGGAGGCGAGCGATGAAGGCGGTGGCCTTCTTGCCCGGCAGCTGCCCGCCCTCGCCGGGCTTCGAGCCCTGCGCGATCTTGATCTCGAGCTGCTCCGCGCGGGCCAGGTATTCGGCGGTGACTCCGAAACGCGCTGATGCAACCTGCTTGATAGCGGCATCGCGGCGGTCGCCGATGGCCGACGGCGCGTACCAGGCTGGATCCTCCCCGCCCTCGCCCGAATTCGCGCTCGCTCCAAGGCGCGCCATGCCGATGCTGATCGCCTGGTGCGCCTCCGGCGACAGCGCCCCGAGGCTCATCGCCGAGCTGACGAAGCGCCGCACGATCACCGCCGCCGGCTCAACCGCCTCGATTGGCAGAGTTGGTCCAGCCGGCCGCAGCGTGAGGAGATCGCGAGGCTGCCGTACACCGATATCATCGAGCAGCCCTCGGTACGTGACCAGCGAGGCGTCGGTCCGAACCGCGCTCTGCAGCGCCTTCACGACCTTCGGCGCATAAGCGTGTGCCTCGCCTGAGCCTCGGAAGCGGACGAGCCCCGGATCGTCGAGCGTCGGCGACGCCTCGCGGAACGCCCGACGGTGACGGGTGACCAGCGTCTGACCGATCTCCGCCGCGCCGACCGATCCCGGCCAGTGGCCGGCCGCCGGGAAGCAGCGCGACGCGAGCCCTCGGTCGAGGCCGAGCACATCGATGATCTGGCCGCCGCGGTATGAGGCGATCGTGCTGATCCCCATCCGCGCAAGCACCTTCCGCAGCCCCTGCTCGAGGGCGACGATGGTGTTGTGACGCGCGGCCTCCGGCTCGAGATCTTCGGCGCCGCGCTCCCCCGCCTGCTCGGCCGCGAGCTCGAGGAGCAGCCACGGGTGGACCGCTGATGCGCCGACCGCCACCAGCATCGCGATGTCGTGGACGTCGAAGGCGTCGCCGGCCTCGACCGCCACATCCGTGCGTGAGCGGCGACCAGCGGCGACGATCTCCTGGTTGACGCGGCCGACCGTAAGCACTGATGGGATCGCGACGCGCTGCTCGCGCACCGAGCGGTCAGAGATGACGACGAGGTGCGCCCCACGCCGGGCAGCCGAGCGAGCCTGGCGCCCCACGCGTGCCAGCGCCAGCGCAAGGCCGCCCGGTCCGCGCGACACCGGCCACGTGGCATCGAGCACGACGACTCGTGGGACGGAGGCGAGCAGCTGGCCCCAGCGGCGGGTGTCGAGCAGAGGGGAATCGATGACGACGGCGCCAGGCTCCCGGGTGCCGAGGAGATCCGGCCCACGCCCAACCTGCATGGCGAGTGACATCACCGCGCGCTCGCGGTCGGGGTCGATCGGCGGGTTGGTCACCTGCGCGAACGCCTGCCGCAGGAAGCCCGAGACGCGGCGCGGCCGGCGGGCAAGCGGCGCGATCGGTGTGTCGTCGCCCATGCTCCAGATCGCCTCGTGGGCGTCCAGCGCCATGGGCCGGATCACCTGCTTGACGACCTCGGCGTCGAGCCCGAGGCTGACGCGGATGCGGGTGTCGGCGATCGGCGCTTCAGCAACGGGGATATTCGTGATCAGGCGGCGCGGCGCCATCAAGCGCAACGAGCGGTGGCGCTCGGTCGTCGGACCAACCATCCGGCCGGCCTGAACGTCGACCAGCACCATCTCGCCTGGCCCCAGCCGCTGTCGGTGCGTCACCCGACCCTCCGGCAGCTCAATACTTCCCGCCTCCGATGAGACGACGACCAGGCCGTCGCCGGTGACCGTCAGGGCCAGGGGCCGTAGGCCGTTGCGATCGAGAAGGCAGCCGACCTGGCGGCCGTTGGCGAAGACGAGCGCCGCGGGGCCGTCCCATGCCTCTGCTCGCGCCTGCGCGGCATTGAGCACGGCACCGTCGAGGCCGTCGGCCGCCGGGACGAGCGAGCCGATCGCCGCATCGATCGGCATTCCGCCCAGCAGGAGCAGCTCGAGGGCATCGTCGAGCGACTGCGAGTCGGAGCCGACCTCGGTGACCAGCGACCCGATCTCGGCCAGTCGCTTGGCCCATCGTCCGCCGCCGAGTGCGCCGCGGCGCCCGCGCATCGCTTCGCGGTTCGCACGGACCGTGTTGATCTCTCCGTTATGCGCCAGATAGCCGAACGGCTGCGCCAGCCGCCACGATGGAAACGTGTTCGTCGAGTACCGCTGGTGAAAGACGGCATAGCGCGGCTCAAGGTCATCTGCCCGCAGGTCGTCGTAAAAGCGCCCAAGCTCGTCGCCAACGAAGAGACCTTTGTAGACGACCACCTGCGACGAGAGGGACGCGATGGCGAGTGACTCGAGCCCCGAAGTGGCCGAGGCGTCCCGCTCGACGATGCGACGCAGGGTCGCCAGTCGGCGGGCGAAGGCGATGGGCTTCATGTTTGTCTTGCCGACCACCATCGCCTGGCGGACCGTGGGCGTTTCCGCGGCGGCGCGGTCGGCGACGAGCTCCGACTGAACGGGCACGTCACGCCAGCCCGCCACCACCAGGCCTTCCTCCGCAGCACGCATTTCGATCAGTCGCGCGCCCCTATCGGTGTCGGCCGGCAGGAAACACATCGCCACCGCCACCCGCCCGCTCGGACAAGCGGGCAACCCGGCTTCAGCGAGCAGCCGGCGCGCGAAGCGCTTCGAGATGGGAATGGAGATGCCGGCCCCGTCGCCCGTGCGGTCGTCGGCGGCTCGCGCGCCGCGGTGAGCGAGGGCGGCGAGGGCCTCGAGTGCCATCGGTACCGTGCTCCGGGCATGGCGACCATCGAGGTCGGCGA
>JALYSK010000097.1 GCA_030854805.1 Chloroflexota bacterium
CTCCTGCTTGGCGTAATGGGGCGGCCACGGCGCGTCGCCGAGGCCCTCCGCCTCCTGGCGCTCGGAGAGCTCGAGCAGCGGCTCCAGGCTCAGCGAGGCCTCGTCGATTCCCGCGCCCACGTCGCCCAACCGAGCGAAGCGCGGAGGCATCGAGGCGACCGTGAAATCGGAGAGCTCCGCGTCGGGGACCTCGGACCAGAGGAGCGGCGCCGAGACGCGTGCGTCCGGCACGGGCCGGACGGAATAGGCGGACGCCACGGTGCGATCTTTTGCGTTCTGGTTGTAGTCGATGAAGACGCCGTGCCGCTCCTCCTTCCACCATTTCGAGGTGGCAATAGTGGGCGCCTGGCGCTCGACCTCGCGGGCGAGTGCCAGCGCAGCGCGCCGGACCTCGGAAAAGCCCCAGCGCGGCTCAATGCGAGCGTAGACGTGGATTCCGCGTGAGCCCGATGTCTTCGGCCAACCGGTGATGCCGTGATCCGCGAGCACCTCCTGGACCACGAGCGCGACCGACCGCACGTCCGACCACGGCACGCCCGGGCCGGGATCGAGGTCGATGCGCAGCTCGTCGGGGTGCTCGAGGTCGCCCGCTCGGACCGGATGCGGGTTCAGGTCGATGCATCCGAGGTTGACGACCCAGGTCAGCGCCGCCGCGTTCGAGACGACGACCTCGTCCGCCGTGCGACCCGAAGGGAACGCAAGCTCGACCGTGGTCACGTAAGCGGGCAGCGACGCGGGGGCACGTTTCTGGAAGAAGAAGTCGCCGCCGGCCCCGTTCGGAAAGCGCTTGAGGGCCATTGGGCGATCGCGCACACCGCGGAGCGCCCCTTCGGCAACGGCCAGGTAGTAGTGCACGAGGTCCAGCTTGGTGACCCCGATCTCCGGAAAGAAGAGCTTGGCAGGGTTGCTGACGGTCACCTGATGCCCTTCGATCTCGAGCGTGACCGATTCGGCGCGTGCCATGGGGACAGGGTAGGGTAGTCGGCCAAGCGGGCTTGGCCCCTTGCTTGCGGAGGCCGGCAGAGATGGTAGACCGCGTTGAGGTTTGGATGGCCCGGCTCGACGGCTGGAGCTTGCGGCACCGCAGCACCAGGATCGCCCGTCGCGCCGTAGCAGGCTTCATGCGCCACGAGGCGCTCCAGTACGCCGGCAGCATGGCCTATTTCGGCGTCCTCTCGATCTTCCAGCTCCTGGTCCTGGGTGTCGTGGTCTTCAGCCTGCTCCTCGGCGACGAGCGGGCTCGCGCCTTCGTCCTGGAGCAGGTGCAGGCGGGGTCACCCCTCGACCCGGCGACCATCAACGGTGTGATCGACGCGGTCATCGAATCCCGGGGCGGCATCACCATCGTCAGCGGCGGCTTCCTGCTCTGGAGCGCGCTCGGTGTCTTCTCGTCCCTGTCGAGCGGAATCGAGCGAGCCTTCGAGTCGAAGAAGGCACGACCCTTCGTCCAGGACAAGCTGATCGGGCTCTTCCTGATGGCGATCACCGGCGTGCTGGCGGTGGCGTCGCTGGTGATCGGGATCGCCACGGGAATCGTCCAGGACGCTGCTGGCGACGTGCTCGCCCGTGTCCCCGGCGGCGGCGCCGCACTGGCCGCCATCGGTCTGGTAGTACCCGCGCTCCTGATCTTCGTTGCCTTCGTCGCGATCTACCGGATCGTCCCGAATCGGCATGTGAGCCTGGGAGAGGTGTGGCCGGGCGCGCTGGTAGCGGCGCTGCTGTGGACCATCCTGCGGTTCGGCTTCACCTACTACGCGACGCAGGTTGCGCATTACGACTCGGCCTTCGGCCCGATCTCGACCGGCGTGACCCTCCTCGTCTTCCTCTACTTCGCCAGCGTGATCGTCCTGCTCGGTGCCGAGGTCTCGCGCGCGAGCGCGACGGAGGACGAGCCGGTGCCCGTCCCGGAGCTGGAGACCACACGCGTGGTGGAGGAGCCGGCCCCGCGCGACACGTCGCGGCCCCGCGCTCCTGGTTGGGTCCTCGTGCTCGCCGCAGCGCTGGCGGGCGTGTTGGCGGGACGCCTCAGCAAGCGCGACCGGGAGTGAGGGCCGGACCTCCGGGTTGACTGTCCGGTACTCCGGTGTAGTACATTCGGGTCCGTTTTGCTGCCCTCAAGGAGGGAATAGGGTTCTCCGGCACATCCTTACCGGGAACCCGTGGACATTGTTGACCGGACGGATCAGCGCCGCATGAGGCGACGATCTCATCTGGCCGTCACGCTGGTAGCCCTGCTGACGGTTGGAGCGAGCATCGTCACAACGACCCCCCGTGGCTCGGCCCTTGCCGCGGATCCGCAGCACCAGCTCGCCGCGACACAGGCGCAGCTGGCCGATGCCCAGGCCGCCCGCGCGTCGCTGCAGGCCACGCTTGATCAGCAGCGCGGCCGCCTCGCCGAGCTGCAGACACAGGCAAGCAACCTTGCGTCAGCGTTCGACGTCGCGCGTGCCGAGCTGGCCGATGTCACCGCCCAGTACGACCAGGTGTATGGCCTGCTTCTGCAGGTGCGCGGCCAGGTCGACAAGATCAGGGCCCGGCTTGCGCAGCTGAACGCGCAGATCGGCGCGCTGGACGCCCAGCTCAACAAGGTCGCGGCGGAGATCACGCAACGAACCCTGGAGCTCCACGCGCGCGAGGCACTGCTCCAGGAGCACCTGCGCTCGGCGTACGCGGAGAGCCAGACGTCGCTCCTCGAGATCCTGCTCTCCTCGAGCTCGCTTGACGATGCCACGACCCAGGTGAGCTACCTGCTCACCGTCTCCGAGCAGGACGGCGCGCTGGCGGAGGAGATCCGTACCATTCGGGCTGAGCTCGACACTCGCCGCCAGACGCTGCAGGAGGGCAGGCGTGTGCTCGACCAGGCCCGCGCCGAGGCGGCCGCACAGGAATCCTCGCTTCGTCTGCGTGAGCGCGAGCTGGCGCAGATGGAGGCCCAGCTCGCGAGCCTGAAGGCCGCGGCGGATCAGAAGCGCGCCGAGCAGGAGGCGGCCCTGAACGCCTCCCTCCAGGCCAAGGGCAACGTTGAGGCCCAGATCGCTGCAGTCGAGAGGGCGGCCGCCGCTCAGGCGCGGCTGGTCACCCAGCTGCAGAACCAGGCCGCATCCCTCCAGGCCCAGATCGACGAGGCTCGACGCCGGGCGGCGGCCGCGGCGGCGCGCAACGCGATCTCGGCGAGTGGGTTCCAGTGGCCCGAGGCAGGTCGGAACGTCACCCAGGAGTGGGGTCCGACCAACTTTGTGCTTGAGCCGCCATACACCTACCAGGGGACCTACTATCCGCACTTCCACGCGGGGATCGACACCGCGGATGGCTGCGGCACCCCGCTCATGGCGGCCAAGGAAGGGGTCGTGGTCGCCTCCGGCCAGCCGCTCTACCCGTTCGACTCTGGCTTCGGCGTGGTCATCCAGCACGAGGGCGGGATCCAGACCTGGTACTGGCACATGCAGCCGAGAGTGGTCGTCTCGCCGGGCCAGATCGTGCTGGGCGGCACCGTGGTGGGCTACGAAGGCTCGACCGGCAACTCGACCGGTTGCCACCTGCACTTCGCCACGAACCTGAACGGCGTGTGGGAAAACCCGCGCAGTTGGCTCCCTTAGGGCCAAGGCTGCGCCGCAGCCCGTCGGCCCCGGATCAACGGGCGGGGGCGAGCTCCGCGGTCCGCGCGACAGGCAGGTACAGGCGGTCCACATACTCGGTCAGCATCCGCGCCGTGCTGAAGCGCCAGATGGCGGCCTCGATCGACGCGCGCATGATCTGGAGCCATCGGTCGGGGAGCCCTCCGGGGTCGCGACTGAAATAGGCGGGCACGATCTCGACCTCGAGGAGCCGGTAGAGCTCCGCCGCATCGGCCGCATCCTGGGCTGCCTCGTCGGGATCGGTCTCCCGCCCACCGATGGCCCAGCCGTTGGCCCCGTTGTAGCCCTCGTCCCACCAGCCGTCGAGCACGCTGACGCTCGGGATCCCGTTGACCGCCGCCTTCATCCCGGAGGTTCCCGATGCCTCGAGTGGGCGCCGCGGGTTGTTGAGCCAGACGTCCACTCCGCCCACCAGGAAGCGCGCCATGCGCATGTCGTAGTCCTCCAGCATGAAGACCCGGCCGCGGAGCCTCTGCGAGCGTGAGAGCTCGAAGATGCGCTGGATCACCTGCTGCCCGGGCCGATCCGCCGGATGGGCCTTGCCCGCGATCACGACCTGGAGCGGCCGGTCGGGGTTCGAGAGGATGCGCGCCAGGCGCTCCTCGTCCCGGAAGAGAAGGTCGGCGCGCTTGTACGTCGCAAAGCGGCGTGCAAACCCGATCACGAGTGCATCGGGATTGAAGTTGGCGGCCAGCCCTCGCAGGGCGTCGGGGGATTCGCCGTGGCGCGCGAATTGGCGTGCGAGCCGCGCCTGCATGAACGAGACGAGCTCGCGCTTCTGCTGAGCGTGGGCAGCCCACAGCTCGGCGTCGTGGACCTGTGCAAGTCGCTCGAACGGTTGCGGCCCGGGCAGGTCGCTCCCGAGCGACTCGCCGATCGCTCGTTCGAAGACGGCCCGTGTCGGCCTCCCCAGCCAGGTTGGCACGTGCACGCCGTTGGTGATGGCGCCGATCGGATGCCCCGCCAGCGGCTCCCAGGTCTCGGTTGCCGTTCGAGCATGCAGCTGGCTGACGGCGTTCGCGTCGGCCGCGTGGCGCAGCACGAAGGCGGTCATGTCGAACGGAGCGTTCGGATCGTCGGTGCGGCCGCGGCCCAGCTCGAGCAGCGTCTGCGGGTCCGCAGAGGTCGCCGCGAACCAGGGGGCGAGGCTCCGCGTCACCAACTCCCGATCGAAGACCTCGTTGCCGGCGGGCACGGGCGTATGGATGGTGAAGACCGAGCTGCGGCCCACCCGGCGCAAGGCCTCGGAGGCGTCGAGGCCCGGTTCGGCGACGATCAGCTCGCGCGCCCGCTCCAGGAGCATGAAGGCGGAGTGGCCCTCGTTGAGATGCCAGACCGCCGGCTCCACGCCCAGGGCACGCAGGGCACGAACACCTCCGACGCCCAGCACCAGCTCCTGGCAGAGGCGCATCTCGCGCCCGCGGACATAGAGGATGTGGGTGATTGGCCGATCGGCCGGATCGTTGGCCGCGAGGTCGGTATCGAGCAGCAGGATCGGCACGCGACCGACCTGCGCGACCCAGACCGCGGCGTGCACCTGCCGATCGATGAAATCGACGCTCACCTCCAATGGTGCGCCGTTCGAGCCGCGGGCTCGGCGGAGCGGGAGGAGGCCCGGGTCGATATCCGGCTGAGCGTGCTCCTGGCGTCCGTCGGCGTCGATCTGCTGCCGGAAATAACCGCGCCGATAGAGGAGGCCGATCCCGATGAACGGCAGCGCAGCGTCGGATGCCGATTTGCAGTGGTCGCCGGCCAGCACGCCCAGGCCGCCCGAGTAGATCTGCATCGATTCGTGCAGGCCGTACTCCGCGCAGAAGTAGGCAACCGGGCCGGGCAGCTGCCGCTCCGGGCTGGAGCGATACCAGTTATCGGCGCCGTCGGACTGATAGCGGCGGAAGTCGTCGATCAGCCGTGAGGCGTCGACCATGAAGTCCTCGTCCGCGGTGAGCTCCGCCCAGCGGGCGGCATCGGTCGAGGTCAGGACCGGGATCGGATTGCGATAGCGCGACCAGGTGATCGAGGCAATGCGGCTGAAGAGCGAGCCGGCCAGCGGGGTCCAGCTCCACCATAGGTTGTAGGCCAGCTCCCCGAGATCCTCGAGGCCCGGGGGCAGGTTGAACTCGTGCGCAGCGAGCGTGGGGACTCTGATGGGGGTCGTCATCGGTCACGGATGATACGACTGCGATGGTTGCCGCTCGCGGGAATTGACCTACGATTGACCAATGACAACGCTCCGTGAACAGCACGGGATTGATGTCGCAGCCGTGCGTGACCATTTCCCGTCGCTCAGTCGCGAGATCGACGGACGGCCGGTGATCTACCTCGATGGTCCGGGCGGCACCCAGGTGCCGCGCGAGAGCATCGCAGCCATGGCGGCCTACCTCGAGCGGAGCAACGCCAATCATGGCGGCGCCTTCGCCGCCAGCATCGAAACCGATGCGCTCCTGGACGAGGTGCATGCCGCCGGCGCGGACTTCGTGGGCGCCCACGACCCCGACGAGATCGTCTTCGGCCCCAACATGACGACCCTGACGCTGGCGCTCAGCCGCGCGATCGGTCGGGATCTGCGTACCGACGACGAGATCGTGCTGACCCGCCTTGATCACGACGCCAATGTGG
>JALYSK010000135.1 GCA_030854805.1 Chloroflexota bacterium
GTCCCGGACCGACGATTGGTCCTTCCTCGATCTTGGGCATCGGCGGGTCGACGTAGACGGCATATCGGCCTCGCTCAACATCCAGGCGTCCCAGCGTCGGCTCCTGGCCGGCCGTGGCCTCGGCAAAGCTCATGAAGGCAAAGCCCATCTGGTCGCCCGCGAGGAGCCGATCCACATCGGTCTGGTCGTTAATTGGGACCATCGTCAGTCGGATTGAGCGATGGGTGGCGTTGCTGAGCATGTACCAGTTGGAGCCCGCCCGCAGCGTGTCGTGCTCCGAGATGCGGAGGGTCCCGTCGGCGAGGATCGAGATGTCGGCGATCTCGCGGTTTATCGGCGCCAGCACGTCGTCGCTCACCACCGTCGCCGAGAGCGCCACCGCGAGGGCCGGCGCGGCCAGCAATGAGCTGACAGCCGCCGCGGCGACCAGGGTGACGCGCTTCGGCCGGATGGGATCGCCACGCCCGGCGCGGGCTCGCGCGACGGTGAGTCCACCTGTCACATACGCGACACCGGCGGCCGCGATGACCTCTGCCAGGGTGAAGCTGAGTCCGCCGATCCATTCCGCGCGCGGGATGAACCAGTCGGCGAAGGTGTAGGTCTGGGCGAAGCTGGCCACCGCCAGGACCGATAGCGCGGTGCCGACCAGCACACCGTCCAACAGCGCGAGCCAGCTCCGCAGGCTGAATCCGCCGAGTGCGGCAACCGCGAAGCCAATCGCCGCGAACGCGGTGACGGCAATGAGCGGCGGCTGGTCGACGTGACCGGGTATCGGCAGCACGCCTGCGATCACCATCAGCGGGACGCTGACGCAGGCTGGGAGCGCGATCTTCAACGCATTGAGCATGGAGTTGCCTCTCGGTCGCTGGGTCGTATCGCGTGCAGGATGTCGCCTCAGCACTGCGGCGCGACTGCGGCCTGTCCCGCGGATAACCGGCTGCGGTCAGAATCGGTTCTGCTATGCGTAACCCGTTGCGCTACGCATCAGCCGACAGCCAGGACGTGCTACCGCGCGTACCGCACTCCGCCGCCGCGTCGCTCCTTGTTCAGGCGGCGGTTGAGGTGCAGGCCCTCCAGGACGAACTCGACCCCCGACGCCAGGCCGGCCGGCGACTCGCCCAGGTCGAGGCGACCGATCGCGCGCCGCAGCTCTGGTAGCTCGCTGACGAGCCGTTCGTGGGAGCTGCTCGGCGCCAGCTCACCGACCTCGGCCTCGACGCCGCTCTCGAAACGCTCGATGAGGGGGAGCAGCTCCGAGATGGCGAAATGGCGGTTGAAGACATTGACGACCGCGCGGGCCACGAGCTTCTCAATCACCCGGTCCTCGCGCGTCTCGTCGCCAAGCGTCTCGAGCTCGATCTTTCCCGCCGTGGAGGCGATCACCGCCCCCAGATCGCTGATCCTCGGCGCTGCGCTCGGCTCGTCCAGACGCACCGCCCGCTTCAGCGCGGCTGCCCCGAGCGTCTCTCGGTTGGCAATCGTGACCCGGACGCTGACGCCGGAGCGTTGGCTCACCTCGCTGCTGCGCCGGGCCAGCTGCGACAGCTCGGCGAGGATCTCCTTCATGAACCCTGGCACCTGCACCACGACGGATGCCGCCGCCTCGTCGTCGAAGACTCGTCCCTCGGCCTCCATGATCGCGATCTCGGTGGTCGCCTCCTCCGGGTAGTGGGTCCGGATCTGCGCTCCGAACCGGTCCTTCAGAGGAGTGATGATCCGACCGCGCGACGTGTAGTCCTCCGGGTTGGCAGATGCGACCACGAAGAGGTCGAGGTTCAGGCGGATCCGGTAGCCGCGGATCTGGACGTCGCGCTCCTCCATCACATTGAGCAGCCCGACCTGGATCCGCTCGGCCAGATCCGGGAGCTCGTTGAGCACGAAGATGCCGCGATGCGTCCGTGGGAGCAGCCCGTAGTGGATCGTCAGCTCGTCGGCCAGGTAGCGGCCCTCGGCGACCTTGACCGGATCGACCTCGCCGATCAGGTCGGCGATGGTGATGTCGGGAGTGGCGAGCTTCTCGCTGTACCGGTCCTGCCGCCGCAGCCAGCTCACAGGGGCAGCGTCGCCCGCCTCGGCCACGATCGAGAGGGCCCGGGGCGAGACCGGATCGAGCGGGTCGTCGTGCAGCTCGGCGCCGGCCAGTGCCGGGACCCATTCGTCCAGCAGGCCGACGAGGCTGCGCGCGATGCGGCTCTTGGCCTGGCCTCGCTCGCCCAGCAGGATGATGTCCTGTCCGGCGAGGATTGCGTTCTCGATCTGCGGCAGGACCGTTTGGTCGTAGCCGAGGATCCCCGGCAGGAGCGCTTCTCCGCTCCGGATCTTGTCCAGCAGGTTGCCGCGCATCTCTTCCTTGACCGATCTCGGGCGATAGCCCGATGAGCGCAGCTCGCCGAGGGTCGTGTCGGTCGGGCGAGGCGGGGTCATGCTGGAAGCTCCTCCGATTCCGGCAGGTGCGGGTAGTCGGCAACGGCGAGGGCGACCTCCGGCGGGTCGCAGATGCCGCGCTCTGCGAGGAGAGCGAGGAAGGCGGCCCGCTCGCCGAGCTCGGCCTCGAGAGCATCTGGTTCCAGGCCGAGGCTCTTCGCCAGGATGGCGTAGGCCGCCGGATCGTGGATCAGCGGACGAAGAGCGCGGCCACCATCGGAGCGCAGCAGAGGCGGCGCGGGAAGACGCTGCGCCCCGGTCAGCCGAGGAGAGCGGTCGCCGTCGAGCGCCGCCAGGCGCACTGGTGCGAGCGACCCGTCGCCGTCCAGGCGCAGGTGCCAGGCCTCCTCGACGCGCCGGTACATGCCGGCCGGAGTCCGGTAGGCGCTGTACTGCAGGTAGATCGTCAGCCCCGCGAGATCCGGATCGGTTGCGCCGAGCTCGTCTCGCATCTGCGCCAGGGCCTCGTCGAGCGAGTCCGCATGCATCGTCGCGCCCAGACCGTAGCCGCGCCCCGCGAGAACGAGAGCGCCGCGAGCATTACGACCCCAGACGTAGATCGGCAGGTGATCGCTCATCTCGTTGACCAGCAGGTAGCCGCGATCCGGGCCGATCTCGTCGAGCCAGCTGAAGTCCTCCGACCAGCCCCGCAGGAAGACTCCGACGGTCTCGTCGGGAAGGAAGTCGACCAGGGCGGAGAGGGTGGTCGTCTTGCCTGCCATTGGCGCCTCGGAGGAGAGCATCACGCTGCCCCGACGGGCCACGACCGCCCACAGGGTGGCCATCAGCCGCGCGTCGAGGCTGCCGCTGCCGACGATCTCGACCGCCGACATCGGCCTGGGAAGTGACCAGTGGTAGCCCCACCAGCCCTCCGGAAAGCGCGCGTACCACGAGCCGGCCATCCTCGCCACGGTAC
>JALYSK010000005.1 GCA_030854805.1 Chloroflexota bacterium
GGACAGCACCGCGGCCCGCGAGGATTGGTGGCCGGCCGACATCTGGGCCCATCGGGCACTCTGGCATTTCGAGCAGGCCGAGATGACGCTGCAGGCGGCCCGCGCAGCGCGACGGATCGGCGAAATCCGTACCCTGGCCGGCGACCCCGCTTCGGCCCGCCGCTACTATGCCGAAGCCATCAGCGAGGCTCGCGATATCGGCGCGGAGCGGGAGGAGGGCCTGGCGGCGTTGGGTATGGGACGGGCCCAGCTGGAGCTTGGCGACGTCACCACGGCTCGTCGGCTGGCGCAGATCTCGATCGACCTATTGCAGCGAGCCGGCGCCCCGCCGGAAGAGGCCGAAGCCGCGCGCCGGCTGCGAGGCGTCGAGAAGAGGGTCGACACGGAGGGCGAGCGATGAGTCCGCGCCGCAGGATGCGAGTCGGCATCGTGGGCGCAGGCGTGATGGCGGAGGCGATGATCTCCGGGCTCCTGGCCGACAGGGCCGTCACCGCGGCGCAGCTGGTGGCATCACACCCGCGCCGAGAGCGGCGCGAGGCGCTGGCCGCCACGCACGGCATCGGCGTCGTTGCCCACAACGTGGATGCCGTCGCCCAGGCCGAGATCGTCGTCCTGGCCGTGAAGCCGCAGATGCTGGGACGCGTGATGCGCGAGCTCGGCCCGACCCTTGGCGAGCAGCAAGTCGTGCTCTCGATCGTCGCCGGCGCCACGCTGCGCGCGCTGATTACCGGACTCGACCACCCGGCCGTGGTGCGCGCCATGCCCAACACGCCGGCTCAGATCCGTCGCGGAATCACCGTCTGGGCCGCCGCGCCGGCGTGCACGACGCGGCAGCGCGACCTCGCGCGAGCGGTGCTGCGCGCGCTGGGCGACGAGCGCCAGGTGGCCGAAGAGGAGTTCGTGGCGATGGCGACGGCGCTCTCCGGCACGGGGCCGACCTACCTGTTCGCCGTCATGGAGGCGCTGATCGACGCCGGCGTGCACCTCGGTTTCCCACGCGAGCTGGCGCACGACCTGGTGGTCGCCACTCTCCTCGGCTCGGCGGAGTATGCGAAGGCGTCGGAGCTCCATCCGGCCCAGCTGCGCAACGCGGTCACCTCGCCCGGCGGCACGAGCGCGGCGGCGATCTACGAGCTCGAGAAGGGCCGGCTGCGGACCGTCCTCTCGGACGCGGTCTGGGCAGCGTACCGACGCACAGTGGAGCTGGGTGAGCGGCTGGAGCAGGAGTCCGTAGCGGAGTGACCGGCGCCCCGATGGTGTAGCCTGCCCGCCGTGTTCGCGGTGATCATGGCCGGCGGGTCGGGGACCCGCCTCTGGCCTCTCTCCCGTCGCCGATCTCCGAAGCAGCTGCTTGCGCTGACCGGCGAGACGAGCCTGCTCCAGCAGAGCGTCGCGCGGCTCGGGGCGCTGCTCAAACCACACGATATCTACGTCATCACCAGCCAGGCGCACGTGCGCGCCACGCAGGACCAGCTCCCTCAGCTGCCACCGGACAATGTGCTCGGGGAGCCGCTCGCGCGCTCCACCGCGGTGGCCGCCGGCCTCGCGACCGTGCTTGCACGCCGCGAGTCGGACGAGGTCGCCTTGGTGCTGCCGTCAGATCATTTCATCGCCGACGACGATCGCTTTGTCGACGCCCTGCGAGAGGCCGCGCGAGGCGCGGAGCGCGGGTACCTCGTCACCCTGGGCGTGGCGCCGACCCACCCGGCGACCGGCTATGGCTACATCAAGGCTGGCGAACCGCTGCACGCGGGGAGCAGGGTTGCGCTGGTCGACCGCTTCATCGAAAAGCCGGATGCCGCCACGGCCGGGCGGTTTCTCGAAGAGGGCGGCTACCTGTGGAACGCGGGCATCTTCGTCTGGCGGGTCTATGCCTTCCGCCAGGCGGTCGAACGCTTCCAGCCCGCGCTCGCCAGCGCGCTCGAGCGGATCGAGGGCCTCCATCGCACGCCCGGCTGGATGAGCACCGTCCGCGAGGTCCTGGAGCCGGTGCCCGCCATCAGCATCGACGCCGGTATCGCGGAGCAGGCCGCCAGCGAGGGACGGGTGGCCGTGGTTGAGCTCGACGCGGGGTGGTCGGATATCGGCTCGTGGTCGGCCCTGCTCGAGGCCCTCAGCGCCAGCACCGGCGCCACGCTGGTCGCCTCCGGCCAGCACCTCGACCGTGGGTCGCAGCGGGTGCTGGTGCACGGCGGGGATCGCCTGGTCGTCACCGTCGGCCTCTCCGACGTGATCATCGTCGACACGCCGGATGCGCTGCTCGTGTGCGCCCGTGACCGTGCCGAGGAGATCAAGCCCGTGCTCGACGAGATTGCGGCCAAGGCTGGCGAGCGATACCTCTAGCCTCCGGACCTTTGCCGGCGGCCCGCGCCAGATTCGCCGCGCCGGCGCGCCTGCTCGGGATCGGGCTGGCGCTCTATCTGCGGCTCGTCGCCCGAACCTCTCGCATCAGCGGCGATGTGACCCGCCACCCGGTCGTGCTCACCTTCTGGCACGAGTACAACCTTGCCGTCTTTGTGGTGGCCGTGCGCGTGCGAGGCGACCTGCGGCATGCCTCCTTCTCGACTCGAGGCTTTCGTGGCGCCGTGATCGACGCGATGCTCGAGCATTCCACAGTGCCGATGCGAATTCTGCCGCTGCCGCCGGAATCCGACCGCGCCGCGGGCCGCGCATTTGCGCTGCGGCTGGGGGAGTTGGGCGAGGCGGGCTGGTCTCCCATCGTGACACCCGACGGACCGTTCGGCCCCTACCGGGTGGTCAAGCCCGGCGCCCTGATCGTCGCTCGCGCCAGCGGCCTGCCGATCCAGCCCTGGGCGATCGAATTGCGTCCGCTCGTCCGTCTTCCCGGCCGATGGGATCGCCACGTCATCCCGCTTCCGTTCGGCCGCCTGCGGGTGGTGGCCGGCGAGCCGATCGCGCTCGCGGGACGTGAGCGTCTGAGTCCGCGCATCGTGGAGCTGCAGACGGCGCTCGATCGCATCACGTCACTCGCGGATCGTTCATCGGTCGCCGACTGATCGCGGCGGTCGCGAGCGACGGGTACCCACCGTGGACCCAACTCGCTACCATGGAGATCACGCATCGGTCCACCGGCTGCAGCGAGTGCCCGTGACGAAGATCAAGTTCGGAACCGACGGCTGGCGCGCCGCGATCGCCGAGGACTACACCTTTCACAACGTGCGCCGCTGCGCGCGCGCCGTCGCCGACTACCTGACGGACCAAGGCACGGCCGGCCGAGGCGTGGTGGTCTGTCACGATCGGCGGTTCGCGTCGGAGTATTTCGCGCAGGCGTGCGTCGAAGTGCTGGCAGCACACGACATTCGCTCCTTCGTCCCGCCCGAGGCTGTCCCGACCCAGGTCGGCTCGTTCTTCACCCGTGAGCTGGGCGCCGGGGCGGGAATCGTGATCACCGCCAGTCACAACCCGTGGACCGACAATGGCTTCAAGGTGAAGGCGGACAGCGGCGGAGCGGCCGCGCCAGAGATGCTGAGCGCCATTGAGGCGACCATGGACCGCCACACGGAGGAGGAGCTCCCACCGCGGCGGGACTATGGCGACGCCCTGGGCGCCGGCCTGGTTGAGCCCTTCGACCCGTACCCGCGATTTCGCAAGCAGCTGGCCGGCATCGTCGATATCGAGAAGATCCGGGCGGCGGATCGTCGCGTCCTTGTCGAGCCGCTGTACGGGTCGGGGGCCGGCTGGTTCACGCGCCTGCTCGACGGCGGTCGGCTGACGCTGCGCGAGCTGCACACTGAGCGGAACCCCTATTTCGGCGGGGTCAATCCTGAGCCGATTCGCCCCAATATCGACGCCTGGCTCGACGAGATCCCGCGCTGGGGCGCCGACATCGGGATCGCCTTCGACGGCGACGCGGATCGGGTCGGGATGGCGACCGAGGCCGGAGTCTTCGTGAACCAGCTCCAGGTCTACGGGCTCCTCTACTGGTACCTGCTCGACGTGCGCGGGCAGATCGGCCCGGCGGTCTACACGGTGACCAGCACCTCGATGGCCAAGCGCCTGGCGGAGATCTATGGCACGCGGGCCCACGAGACCGGCGTCGGGTTCAAGTACGTCGGCCCAAAGATGATCGAAACCGCGGCAGTGATCGGCGGCGAGGAGTCGGGCGGGTTCGGCTTCGGCATGCACATTCCTGAGCGCGACGGCCTGGCGGCCGGCCTCTTCCTGCTCGACCTGTGGCTGAGCAAGAAGAAGAAGGCGTCGGAGGTGCTGGCCGAGCTGCAGGCGCTCGCGGGGCCCTCCTACTACGACCGGATCGACATCCGGTTCGCACGTGCGGGTTACGAGGCGGTGAAGGCCGAGACGCTCAGCCGGCTGGAGCACGAGGCGCCGCAGGAGCTTGCCGGTCGACCCGTCGTGGAGCGGTCGAAGCTCGAGACAAACGACGGCTTCAAGTTCTATCGCGACGATGGCGCGTGGCTGCTCATCCGCTTCAGCGGGACCGAAGCCCTCCTCCGCATCTACGTTGAGGCGCGCTCGCCCGAGGACGTCGAAGAGCTTCTGGCCGAGGGGCGGCGCATCGCTGCCGAGCCGGTCGGGGCCCCGACCGGGGCCACGCCCCGGTGAGCGACGCCCGGGACTTCTTCGGCTACCGCGATCCGGATGACGAGCCGGGCAAGCGCGAGGAGCCGCCGGCCGACCGGGACGACCTCGCGCCGCCGCAGCTCGACGAGGCGATCACCCTCGACGACCCGGCGGTCCTGCGGCGAATCGACGTTTCGGACATGCTCGGCCAGGTGCTCGAGCTGCCGCGACAGCTGGCGATCGCCCGTCGCGTCGCAGCCGCCGTTGTGCTCGCTCCACGTTATCGGGACGTCGACGCGGTCCTCGTCCTGGCGATGGGCGGCTCTGCGATCGGGGCCGAGCTGGTCGCAGGCGCTGCGGGAGACCGTCTCCGGGTGCCGGTCGTCGTGCACCGCGATTACTCGCTCCCTGCCTGGGCCGGCGACCGGACGCTGGTCGTGGCGGCCAGTCACTCAGGGGAGACTGCGGAGACGCTCACCGCCGCGGGCGAGGCGCAGCGCCGTGGCCTGCCGCTGGCTGTGATCAGCACCGGTGGCGAGCTCGGGCGCCGGGCCAGCGAGGCCGACCTCCCGTTTCTCCGCTACGAGATGGCTGGACAGCCGCGCGCCGCGGTCGGCTTTGGGACCGGCCTCTTCTATGAGCTGTTGGTCAGTGCCGGACTCCTCAGCGACCCGGATCCCTTCGGCCCCGTGGTCGAGACCCTGGAGTCGCTCCTCGACCGAATGGGCGCCTCGGTCGAGACGAGCGCCAATCCCGCCAAGCAGCTGGCGTGGTCGCTCTTTGGCCGAATCGTCGTCGTCTACGGGCACGGGCCGATGGCTCCGGTGGCGCACCGATGGAAGACGCAGCTCAATGAGAATGCCAAGGCCTGGGCGTCGTACGAACCGATGCCGGAGGCGAATCACAACGCCATCGAGGGTTCGCTGAACCCGCGAGAGCTGGGTGACGCTTTCTACGTGGTGCAGGTGCGTGACCGCGAGGAGCCCGCCGAGATCGCGACCCGCTACGGGGTCGTCGAGGAGCTCCTCGGCGAGCGCGCCACGAACCGCAGTACGGTCTGGGCGGAGGGCGTCTCGCCACTCGCCCGTGTTCTTTCTGCCGTCGCCTACGGGGACCTGGTGAGCGTCTATCTCGCCATCCTCTACCAGACCGACCCGACTCCGGTTACACTGCTCGCGATGCTCAAGGAACGGCTCGCCAGAGCGACGGACTGACGGGCGCCACTCAGGTAGCGGCGCCGGCGGACCCGGCGCCATGGAGGTCAAAGACGTGCACTCGAGCATGATCGGCAAAGTCGAGAAGGCGATGCGCTACGCGCACGAGCCGGACCGGGTGTTGCTCCACCGCTTCGATGCCAGCTTCAATGGCGACAACGGCAGCCACTCCGTGACTCTCGACGCCGACGCGTGGCACTGCGACTGCCACCTGTTCGAATCGGCCGGCGGATGTACCCACACCCTTGCCGTCCAGAAGATGCTCGATCCGATGCTCACCGATGCGGCGCGCGAGACCCCGCTCTACGGCCACGCCGACAGGGAGCCGATTCCAGCCTAGACAGCCGCGCTGCTGATAGCATGCGCACCACCAACTGAAGACCGCGTCGGGTGCCGTCGCCGAAAGGCCGACGGGCAATTGGAGAAGCCGGTGAGAAGCCGGCACAGTCCCGCTACTGTATCCGGGCCGTAGAGCCCGGGAGTCAGGTCGCCAGCCCGCACGCGATGTCCATGCCCTCGCGTGAAAGGGAACGGCATCACTCATGGCTCCCCGCAGTCCCCGCATTCTCCTCACCCTCCTCCTGGCGCTGGCGGCGTGCGCCGCTCCCGCCTCCGCACCGACCGGTTCGCCCCAGCCGTCCGCAGCGCCCCTCACCCTGACCGATGACGCCGGGCGCTCCGTCGAGATCCCGGCAGAGACGGCCAGAATCGTGAGCCTGGCACCGTCCAACACGGAGATCGTGTGCGCTCTGCACGCCTGCGACCGTGTGGTGGGGGTGACCGACTTCGATGACTACCCGCCCGAAGTTGCCGATCGCCAGAAGGTCGTGATCTCGGCCCAGGTCGACGTCGAGAAGGTCGTCGCCGCGAATCCGGACCTGATCCTGGCGGCCGGTAACGAGCTCACGCCGACGGCAGTCATTCAGCGGCTCGCGGGCCTCGGGTATGCGGTCCTGACGCTCTACCCGGAGAATCTCGACGAGGTGTACGGCGACATCGCCTTGATCGGCCGTGCCATCCACCAGACCGATGCCGCTGCCGCCCTGGTCGACCAGATGCGGCAGCGGGTGGACGCGGTCACTCACGCCGTGGCGGGCGCCGAAAAGCCTCGCACCTTCTACGAGGTGGGCGTCTTCGAGGGGGTCATCTACACCGCCGGAGAGGGCTCCTTCCTTGCCTCCCTCATCGACCTGGCAGGGGGGAAGGCGGTCACCGGCGAGGCACGCTCAACGTCGATCGCGCTCGAACGGCTGGTCGCCGCCGACCCGCAGCTGATCATCCTGGGCGACTCGAGCTACGACGCGACCATCACGCCCGCGAGCGTGGCCGCGCGCCCTGGCTGGGGCGGGCTCAGTGCGGTGCGACAGGGTCACGTGGTTCCGTACCCCAACGACCCGGTGACGACCCGGCCCGGGCCCCGGATCGTCGACGGCCTCGAGGCGCTGGCGCGCGGCATCCATCCCGAGGCGTTCGACTGACCATGCGCGCCACCGTCGCCGCCAGGCCGCTGGTCGGTGGTCCGTCGCTCACCAGGACCGGAATCGTCTTGGGCGGCGGAACGCTCCTGCTGGTGGTCGTGCTGATGGCCGGGGTCGGACTGGGAAGCGTTGGGGTGGGGCCCCAGGACACGGTCGCCATCCTGGCGCATCGGCTGCTCGGGCTCGGTTCGAGCCAGACCTGGTCGGCCGCGAGCGAGACGATCGTGTTCGACCTCCGACTGCCGCGCGTGCTGACCGCCATGCTGGTGGGGGCGGGGCTTGCCTCCGCGGGCACGGTCTTCCAGGCGCTGCTGCGCAACCCGATGGCCGATCCGTACGTGATCGGCACGGCCTCCGGGGCCTCACTCGGCGCGATCTCGGGGATCCTCCTGCCCGTGCTGCTCCCGACGCTGGCGCTGGGTGCCGGGAGCGCCTGGTTGGGACTCGGCCTGGTCCAGCTGCTGGCCTTCGGCGGGGGACTGCTGACCGTGCTGATGGTCTATGCGATCGCGCGCAGCGGAGGGCGCGTGCCGGTGGTGACGCTCCTTCTGACCGGGTACGCGGTCTCGTCGGTCCTTGCCGCCGGCGTTGCGCTGCTGATGTTCATCTCCGGGCGGGCGCTGGCGAGCATCGTCACCTGGCTGCTCGGCTCGCTGAGCGGCGCCTCGTGGAGCGATCTCGCCTTCGCGGGCCCCCTGATCGGTCTCGCCTTCGGTCTGCTCCTGCTTCGCTGGCGGCGCCTCAACCTGCTCCTGCTGGGCGACGCGCAGGCCGCGCACCTTGGGGTGGACGTCGAGCGCGAGAAGCTTGCGCTCACGATGCTCGCGACGCTCGCCACCTCGGCCGCGGTGGCGATCTCCGGCACGATCGGATTCGTCGGCCTGGTGGTGCCGCACCTCCTCCGCCTGGCGGCCGGACCGGATCACCGGTTGCTGCTGCCAGCCAGCCTGATCTACGGCGCCGGATTGCTGGCCCTGGCCGATCTGGGGGCACGCCTGGCGGGCGGCGTACCTGTCGGCGTGGTGACGGCACTGATCGGGGCGCCCTTCTTCATCTGGCTTCTCCGCCGGTCGGGCCGGTTGAGCCTTACTCCGTGAGCACACCGGTCGTTGAGGCGCACAGCCTGCGCTTCGCCTACCCCCTGCCGGGCAGCGGTTCGCGCGAGGTGCTGCGCGGCGTCGACCTGCGGCTCGAGCAGGGCGAGCTGGTCGCGCTGCTCGGCACGAACGGGAGCGGCAAGACGACGCTTCTCCGCATCCTTGCGGGCACCCTCCGAGCGGAGAGCGGGTCGCTAGAGCTGTTCGGACGGCCCCTGGCGGAATTCTCGCGGGCGGGCCTCGCGCGGCGGGTGGCCGTCCTGCCGCAGTCGCTGGAACTGCCCGGGGGATTCCGATCGGGCGAGCTGGTCGAGATGGGTCGCGCGCCGCACGCACAACGGCGCTTCGGCCCCACCCGGGCCGACGAGGAGGCGGTCGAGCGCGCGCTCGTCGATGCGGATGCGCTCGAGCTCGCGCATCGCTACGTCGAGGAGCTCTCGGGCGGGGAGCGGCAGCGAGTGCTGGTGGCCATGGCGCTCGCCCAGGAGCCCGACCTGCTGCTGCTCGACGAGCCGACCCTGCATCTTGATCTCGCGCACCAGGTTGCGCTGCTCAACGCGATCGATCGGCTCCGGGTGCGCCGCGGGCTCGCGGTCCTGGCCGTGCTCCATGACCTGAACCTTGCCGCGGCCTTCGCGCCGCGTGCCGCGCTCCTCTCGGCAGGAGTGGTGGTGGCCGACGGCCCGCCCGGCAGCGTGCTGACCACCGAGCGCGTACGCGAGGCGTTCGGCGTGGCCGTCGACGCCGCGTATACCGATGCTGGTAATCGCGCCCTGGCGTTGCGCCGCGGCACCATCCCCGCCAGCTCGCCTGAACCTTTGAGCGGCGGCCGGACTATAGGAAGATAGACCGTCGCCTCGCGTAGGCGTCGTCGGCTGCCCTGAACGCCTGTTCGGCTTTTCCCATCGATGCTGTCGGTGAGGCGAGCGCGACCGTGCTGTCAGTGCATTCGTCGGTTGTCCGCCGAACGGATAATGAGGTGGACGAGCGGATATAATCCACAGCCCGTTGGGTCCTCGCCAGGTCGTTCGTGACACGAGCCCGCCCGCGGTCTTCTATCCCCATCACTGGAGGGAGCAATGAGACGGACCAGGTGGAGCGCGTTGGCGTTCCTCTTTAGCGGCGCCCTGGTGCTCGGCGCGTGCGGTACCACAGGGACGACCCCGTCGCCATCGGGAGGCGCGAGTGGCCCAACGGGATCGTCTCCGGT